>JBBDZA010000078.1:0-1513 GCA_040900425.1 Parcubacteria group bacterium | reverse complement strand
TCGCTCTCTATTACTACAACGCCTCCGAGATTTTGCCGTGGGTTTTTGTCAAGCCGCTGGTTGCCTCCCTGGTTTTAGCGGCATTTGTTTTCGGAATTTCCAAACTGCTGGTCAAAGATTGGCAGAAAGCCGGCTTGTTAACTGCTTTTGCCATCTTGGTAATTTTCTCGCATGGCCACATCCATCGCATCCTCGCTTACCGGTTTGAGAACCTTTTTGCCCAAGGGCAATACAAGTTCTTCGGCTTCATATCGCTTGGAATTGATGACATTCTGGTAGCGGTTTGGGGGATTTTGGGTCTTACTCTGTTGGTTTTTCTTTGGCGAACCAAGAGGGACTTCCTGCCGCTGACAAAGTTCTTGAACTTCGTCGCGGTCTTTCTCTTCTTAGTGCCGACCATCACTGCCGCCGTTTACCGGCTGGGTAACATCAAGCCCCAAGTTTTAAAGGAGTTGGATTCCCAGGTGGGGGAGGAGATTACTCTGAAAGTTGGGGAAGGGGTGGTTAAGCCCGATATCTACTACATAATCCTTGATCGCTACGCCGGGGAACCGACGCTGAGGGAGATCTACGGCTTCGACAACCGGGAATTCCTTGGGTTTTTGGAGGAGAGCGGCTTCTATGTTGCGAGCGAGAGCACGATGAACTATCCCAGGACGCTTCTTTCCCTCGTCTCCTCACTTAACATGGAGTACGTTAATTTCTTGGCGGGGGTCGTCGGAGAGGACACTAGCGACCAAACGTTCGCTTATCCTCTGCTTAACAGCCACAAAGTGGGGGAGCTGCTTAAGTCTCAAGGATATCGGTATCTGCATTTGGGATCTTGGTGGGAGCCGTCAAAGATAAATCCGCTGGCGGACCAAAATTTCCTGACGAGGGGCACATTGGGGTTGGATGGCTTCTCGACTGAACTGCTGCAAACCACCTTATTCGCTCCAGTAATTCGGCGGCTGACATCCAGGACTGCCTCGTTCGATTTCAACGTCCAGCACGGTAATATAATTCTGGATCAATTCGATAACTTGGCAAAAATTATTTCGATTGATAGCCCTAAATTTATCTTCGCCCACATCCTGATTCCGCACCCGCCCTTTGTTTTCGATGCCGACTGTGAGACACTGCCGGGAGGTGCGCCTCGCGGGAAGGACTCCAACAAGCAGGCATATCTGGATCAGATGGAGTGCGGGAACAAACTGGTGACGGAGCTGGTGGAGAAAATCCTTGCCGATTCTGCAAATCCACCGGTGATTATTCTCCAAGCGGACGAAGGTCCCTACAACCGCCAATACCCGATGCCAAAAGGAAAGTTCAATTTCAAAGACGCTTCGGACGATACGCTCAACGAGCGGTTTCCGATTCTGAACGCTCTCTATCTACCGGGGGTCGACACTAGCGACCTTTACCCGGAGATGACGCCGGTGAACACTTTTCGCTTCGTTTTCAATAAATACTTCGGGGCCAATCTGGATATTTTGCCGGACAAGAATTATATTTACGAAGACGAAGACCACTT
>JBBDZA010000077.1:9069-10168 GCA_040900425.1 Parcubacteria group bacterium | reverse complement strand
CGCAGCGGTCTGCAAAACCGCGATGCGCGGGTTCAATTCCCGCCTACGCCTCCAGCCCGGGTGGCGGAATTGGTATACGCGCGAGACTTAAAATTTCGTGACCGCAAGGTCGTGTGGGTTCGATGCCCACCCCGGGCACAAATCTGATATAGTGTTTCAAAATGACTGAAAATAATATCTTAGAGGGAACTATCCGAGTCACCGGTAAGGGTGTCGGCTACTTCCCTATGCCGACAGAGGCAGACAGAGACCTCGAAATACAGCCGGAGAATCTTAGCGGGGCCCTCAATCGTGACCGAGTCAAAGTGGAGCTACTAAAGCAGGAGGTCATGGGCAGACCCCAGGCCAAAGTGACGGATATCGTAGAGCGCCACAAGACCGAGTTCGTCGGCACGTTGGAAAAATCAGATGAGGGCTTCTTCCTCGTACCTGACGACAAGAGAATGTACCGAGACATTTTCGTGCCGAAGGAAAAAACAAAAGGAGGTAAAGAAGGAGAAAAGGTCCAAGTCAAAATCACCGAGTGGCCTGACACTGCTAAAAGCCCCAAAGGAGAAGTGGTGCGAGTCATCGGCAAAGCTGGCGAGCATAACGCCGAGATGCTTGGCATCGTTTATGAAAGTGGTTTCGAAGTCGATTTCCCTCCTGAAGTGGAGAAAGAAGCCCAAATGTGGAAGGAAAAATATAAGAATGAGGATAAGTTGAAAGGCAGAAAAGATTTTAGCGGGACGACAACCTTCACCATCGACCCCGCTGATGCCAAGGACTTCGATGACGCCCTCTCTTTCAAAACCTTGCCAAATGGCGACTATGAAATTGGCATCCACATTGCCGATGTCTCCCACTTCGTCATAGAAAAAACGGGGCTCGACCGCGAAGCCCGCAAGCGCGGCACCTCCATCTATCTGGTAGACCGCACTATTCCCATGCTTCCGGAAGTTCTTTCCAACGATCTTTGCTCTCTCAACCCCAATGAACCTAAATATGCTTTCTCGGCTGTTTTCGTCATGGATAAAAATGCCAACGTCAAAGAGCGTTGGTTCGGTAAGACGCTCATCGAATCGGACAAGCGCTTCAGCTATGAAGAAGCCCAGGAGAT
>JBBDZA010000077.1:3657-8969 GCA_040900425.1 Parcubacteria group bacterium | reverse complement strand
ACTTTAAATATACTGGCTAAAAAGCTCCGTGAAGAAAGATTTAAAAAAGGTGCCATTGATTTTGAAACGGAAGAAATCAAATTCGAACTCGACGACCTTGGCAAACCGATCAGAGTGTTCAGAAAGGAGCGCAAGGATACCCATAAACTAATCGAGGAATTTATGCTCCTCGCCAACCGCGAAGTGGCCACTTGCATGAGTAATGCTAAGGCCGTTCACCCCGAGCAAAGTCGAGGGGCTTTCGTCTACCGCATTCACGATACGCCGGACAGAGAGAAAATTATTAACCTGGCTACCTTTGTGAAAGCCCTCGGCTTCGAGCTAAAAAATAAAGACGGAGAAACAACGGGAAGAGAAATCGCCCGCATGATTCGTTCCATTGAAGGCAGTCCGGCCGAAATGCTCATTAAAACAGCGGCCATCAGGTCTATGTCGAAAGCAGTCTATTCCACCGCTAATATCGGCCACTTCGGCCTAGCGTTTGAGTACTACACTCATTTCACTTCCCCTATCCGCCGTTACCCGGATTTAATGGTCCACCGCCTGCTCCTGCGCTTCTTAATCAAGGGCCAGATTGAACAGGATGAGATTATCAAGTACCAAAGACTTAGTGACGAATCTAGCGAGCGTGAACTTGAGGCGGCGGAAGCAGAACGGGCTTCTATCAAATATAAACAAGTCGAATACATGCAGGAGCATATCGGTGAAGAATTCGATGCTATCGTCTCTGGTGTTTCCGAATGGGGCATCTATGTCGAGGAAGTTAATACCAAAGCGGAAGGCATGGTCAAACTGCGGGATATGAAAGATGATTTCTACGAACTCAATGAAAAGCTCTATGCAATAGTGGGCAGAAACACCGGCCAGAAATACTCCCTCGGCGATAAAATCCGCGTCAGACTCGTCGCCTCCGACCCTGAGAGAAAAACTCTCGACTTCCAGTTTGTCTAAAATTTGATTTCTATTTATACCACGATATATCGTAGTATAAATACTACAAGAAGAAGCCCGGCGGGACTTGGGTAGAACTTGGGCGGGACTTGAAACAAAATTAGGGCGTGAAGCGACCCCAATGACTCCAGCGGCCCCGACCCACCCGCGGGGGCATACCCATTAGAATTATCTTCTCTAAGATATCGAGAATGCCGCTTTTACCGGATATCCGTAAGATTTCTCTATACTTCCCCCTATCAATACTCATAGATAACCTGTTGATTGTCGACGGGCTAACATGGAGTTCTTTGGCGATTATATGTTGAGGCACTCCTTTGTCTAGAAGAATAATAATCATTAGTCTCTTAGCAAACATTATTCGTTCTGTGGGAGTAAAAAGTTCGCCCATAATCGTTCTGGTAGCATTTCTCGTTCTGGCATCCTTAAAAGTCTGCAGAAGTTGATTCCAAAGCTTATTTGATATGTTCTTATCCAACTTCTTTGCAGAGATATGGGGCATAAAAATTGATAGTTATATTATACTACGATATATCGTAGTGTACTCTATATTAATTACTTTATATAACTTTATATAAAATATCTTAAAAATACCAATATTATTTCGCTACCTCGGTGGCTTCATCGAAGGAAATGGAGAGCAGTTTGGAGATACCATTTGAGCCCATGGTCACACCATAAATAATTCCTGCGCGAGACATGGTCTCGCGGTTATGGGTTATCAAAATAAGTTGGGAATGCTTGGAAAGTATCCCGACCAGGTCGCCATACTTCTTGGAATTGGACTCATCAAGAGCGGCGTCTGTCTCATCGAGGATAATAAAGGGCGGCGGATTAACTTGAGAGATAGCGAAAATAAGGGCGATGGAAGTTAGCGCCCGCTCGCCGCCGGAGAGCATCACAAGACCCTTAATCTTTTTCTTCGGCAGACTGACTTTAATATCGAGGCCTTCTTCGGTTTTTTCATCCTCTTCCTCCAATTCGCCCTCTTCCAATTCTGATTTCTTATTTGATTCTTTCGTCAGGACAAGGCTCGCTTCTCCCCCACCGAACATAGTCGAGAAAAGTTCGCCAAATCCTTTATTAATATTTTCCAAGCCGGCGCTGAATTCAAGAGCCAGCCGGGTTTCGAGGTCCTTTATGAGTTCATCGAGGCTTAGAGCCGACTGCTCGAGATCAAGCAATTCTCGAGCTAAGAATAAATCCCTCTCTTTGGTTTCTTTATATTCACGATGCACCTCCTCCATTCCCGAGACACTAGAATCCTCGAGCCTTATCTTGTACTTCTCGATGGAATGTTGGCGCTCTTCCTGCTTCCTCCTGTCTTCACTCAAGACCAGCTTTCCTTCCCCAATGTCGGCATTCTGAAAATGAAGTGCCCCGGTACCAACCAGATGGCCGACCTCGCTCAATTCTCGTTTGAATTCTTCTTCTACGAGACTAATCCTCTCCTCCTTGGACTTCAAGAGATTTAATTTGGAAATCAATTCGTTTTTCTCGGACATGATGCGGAAGACTGCCTTCTCCGCTTCGGAAATTTCGTGTTCTTTTTTCTTCAGAGCTTCGAGAGAAGTCTCGAATTTTTCTTGTCGCTTTTTTAATTCTACAATCCTGGCCTCGGCCTCCGTGATGAGCTTGGAATCCGTATTATGTTTCCTTTCTTTAATAAACTCTTCAAACCGCTTCTTGATTGAAATGGCATCAGCAAGCGAGCTAATCTCCTCGTATAAAACCTCCACCTCCTTGAGCCTGACAGTCTTAAGTTCGAAGGACAAGGCCAGCTTTTTATCAGTCTCTATAGTCTTTTCTTCGGCAATGATGAGGCCATCGAGTTTACCAATCTCACGAGTCAGGCTGTCTTTCTCCTTCTGGACAACGCTTAGTCCGGATTCGAGTTCAATTACCTTCTTAGCATTCTTCGATTCCTTAGAAAGCTTCTCGAGGGCTTCGGCCACAGGTTTCCTCTCTCTCTCGAGCGTCACTTTAGACAGCGTAATATAAGTCTCTTCTCTTTTGAAATACTCACGGGAGAGTGTCAGGAGTTCCCCACGCATAGTCTCGGTCTTTTCCAATTTCTCCACCTGCTTTTCCAGGAATTTGAGATGGGGAGCAATCTCTTTGCGTAAAGCCTCGACTTGGGAAATGTTCTCGAAAGTTTTTTTGAGCTTGCGTTCGCTCTCCTGCCTCTTATATTGATAGAGCTTCAGTCCGAGGGCATCTTCGACCATACCCTTTCGCTCCCGCGGATTAGCCGTGAGGATTCTATCAGCTTCACCTTGGGAAATAATGTGGTGACCGGAAGCGCCGATATGAGCCCTCGCCAGAAGTTCCATAATGTCTTTCAGGCGAACAGAACTGCCGTTCGTAAGGTATTCGTTCAGCCCATCGCGATGCACAATGCGCTCTATCGTCACTTCCGAAAAATCTATATCAAATAATTTCTTGGAGTTATCAAAGGTAACTTTAACTGAAGCTCGATTCGCGCGCGGCTCGGAGGTGGCTCCATTCCAGATAAGATCCTCGCCGCGCTTGCCACGCATGCTCTTGATGGACTGCTCACCGAGGACAAAGCGAAAAGCTTCAGCCACATTGGACTTGCCGGAACCATTGGGACCGACTATGGCAGAGATTGGCGAATTGAATTCAAAAGTATTCTTTCTGGCAAAAGATTTAAACCCCGAAAGTTCTATCGACTTTAAGTACATGGGTCTTCAATTTTCAATTCTACCCCCAACCCTTGGCCAGAAGCGCCTGCCTGGCAGCCTTCTGTTCCGCATCTTGTTTGGACTCGCCTTCACCCTGTCCGTACGATTCAGAACCCACCGTGACACTGACCGTAAAGCGTTTGGCGTGATCGGGACCGGCTTCGCGTATCGTCTTATAGGCCGGAGTCATACCAGTATACTCCTGGGCTTTCTCCTGAAAAAGACTTTTGGCGTCTATCCAATCCCCATCTTTGAGAATATCCTCTATGAGAGGAGCTATGTGGGCGAGGATGAATTTTTTAGCGCCATCATATTCCTGATCCAGATAAATTGCACCGATAATGGCTTCCAGAGTATTGGCAAGAATATATTGGCGGGCCCGACCAGTATCTTTGGCCTCTCCTTTGGACAAGAGAAGGAAGTCATTGGCATCAAGTGCCTGGGCAACCTTGCTACAAGTCTCGGCGTTGACCAAAGCGGAGCGTAATGCTGTCATCTCACCCTCACTCGAATCTTTAAGACGGCCATAGAGATAGTCGGTGATGACTAGTTCCAAAACTGCATCACCGAGAAATTCCAGGCGTTCGTTGTGTGCCAAACCAGAAGCCCGGTTCTCATTGATGTACGAGCGATGAGTAAAGGCCCGCTTCAAAAGGCTTTTGTCTTTAAACGTCACTCCGGCAATCTCTTCGAATTTATCGAAATTCATAATTATCTTTCTGCCGCTAATTTCTGAATAGCCTTAGTCACTATGGGCAAAATATCATCATAAAAGTTTAGGTCGAGGATATCAGCCAATTTGAACCAACGCACGTCATCCAGTCCCCCCTGTTCCTCTTTCTTCTCCAGAGTCAGTTCCTGGTAAGCCGCTTCGGCTAGAAAATAATCGACGTGTTTCAGTATCTTGCCTTTCTCCGGATGATAAGTTGAGTAAGAATTTTCCCCCAGGCGTTCAATAATATTAATGGGAATGCCCAATTCCTCCTGCGCTTCACGGGAGAGACCCTCCTCCTCGCTTTCAGTGCCTTCTAGTTTGCCTTTAGTCAAAGTCCAATGACCAAAGACGTCATGGACCAGCGCTAAGTAAATATTACCTTCGTGGCGGGCATAAACCACCGCGCCAGCCAAGCGCTCCACCGGTAGTTTATCAAGCGGCACATTGCCATATTTCTTCTTGGATTTGGAAACGTCAAACTTACCTGGCTCACCCATTTCTTTGTAAACCGCGCCGAGCACTCCGTTAATGAACCGACCTGAAGTATCCCCGCCAAAGGACTTAGCTAGCTCAATAGCTTCGTTAATAGCCACTTTAGGAGGCACCTCCTTCCTATCCGCAAACAAAAGCTCGGCCAGACCTATCCTCAAGATGTTTCTGTCCACGACTGATATTTTGTCTATAGGCCAATCCGGCGCCGCTTTTTCTATCAAAGTATCGAGCTCCTTCTTTTTATCGAGTACCTGCCGTAAGAGACGATCCATAAATGGCCGGTCGTTGGTGCCTGGCGCAAATTCCGCGATAGTGCGTTCAAATATGGGAAATATTTCCCCCGCCTTCGTTCCCTCAAAGTCCCACTCGAAAAGTGTCTGGAGAACGATTGATCTCGATAGGTGTCGGTTGGACATAAAGAACAAAGAAACGGCCTAGCTTATCTTTTT
>JBBDZA010000077.1:0-3557 GCA_040900425.1 Parcubacteria group bacterium | reverse complement strand
GGTATCTTTTCATCCCCTCTTATAACCGTTAGCTGGTGAGTAAACTCTGCCGGTGCTTTTATACCACCATCGAGATAGACCTGAGAATCTTCCGGTACCGAGAGAGCCGCCAAACACCTTTTAATGCCAAGTCGAATAGCGTAAGAAATACCTTTCCGGTCGATAACTTTTTCTGAAACAAGCGAGACGGCGAAATCAAGCACTCCCTTTTTGCGTGCTTCAAGAGCCAAGGCAAACCACAATTCCCTGTCCCCGGCAGAAAGTTTTTTAGAATCTTTAATGCTTTTGAAAAAATTTTTGCTCGCTTTGCGGAGTAAGGGTGTTGCAGGATTGGTAATGGAAACCGCTCCGACTGCAACAGGGCCAGCAAGGGGCCCTCTACCCGCCTCATCAATGCCTACGACATACGTCATGCGTTACCCGAGATTATACCTTATAATGACCTTCTAATGAGTAAATTTGTCCACCTCCACACCCACAGCCACTATTCTCTCCTAGAAGCCCTGCCCAAGATTCCCGACCTCGTCAAAAAAGCAAAGCTGTCTAACATGAAGGCACTTGCCCTGACGGACTCTGGCAATCTCTATGGCGCCATAGAATTTTATAAAGAATGCAAGGAACAAGGCATCAAACCCATTATCGGAGTCGACTTTTACGTGGCTTTGCGTTCGAGAAAAGACAAAGAGGCTCGGGTAGATAACGAGCACAGCCGCCTCATCCTCCTTGCGGAAAATAATGGCGGGTATCAAAATCTCTTGAAACTCGTCACTCTCTCGTACCTAGAAGGTTTCTACTACAAACCACGTATCGACCGAGAACTTCTAGAGAAATACCATGAAGGACTGATCGCCATATCTAAAGATGAGAAATATTATCGGGAGATTTTCAAGGATAGATTGTACCTAGAGAAGGAGCTTGCTATTTATGACGTGCGCTATCTTGAACCGGAAGACAGGCCAGTACTCGACACTCTTCTTTCCATACAAAACACTCTGGAACGTAACAATACTTTTGATGAAAGTCTAGATTTATCATTTAAATTACCGGAAGACGTGGAGAGGAATTTTAAGAGCTCCCCGGAAGCGATTAGGAAGGTAAGCTTGATCGCCGAGAGATGCAACCTCGAACTTGAACTCGGCAAATGGATATTTCCTGAAATTAATATCGGTAATCAGAACCACAATGAAGCCTTGAGGCAAATCGTCTATAGCGGGATAGAAAAGCGTAAATTGAAAAGGACCGAAGAAGTTTTAGAAAGAATAGAGTATGAGCTTAAGATAATAGAAAACAAAGGTTTCTCTAAATATCTTTTAGTGGTTTCCGACCTTTTAGATTATGCCCATGACCGTGGCATCCTCACTAATGTTCGTGGTTCCGTGGCCGGCTCTTTGGTAACTTACCTTTCAGGTATTACCAATGTTAATCCATTGGAATACAAACTGCCATTCGAGCGTTTTCTTAATCCTGACCGACCATCGCCTCCGGACATTGACCTGGATATCGCCGATAACAGAAGGGATGAGCTCATTGACTACGCGCGGGATAAGTATGGCCAGGACCATGTAGCCCAGATCGGTACTTTCGGCACCATGATGGCCCGCGGAGCTGTGCGTGACGTGACCCGGGCCCTCGGATTTTCTTACACCCTCGGCGATACCATTGCCAAGCTCATTCCCATGGGTGCCCAAGGCTTTCCCATGACTATAGACCGAGCCATGAAAGAAAACCCCGATCTCCAAAAGCTCTATGACGAAGGGGGCGATCCTAAAACAATCATGGATATGGCAAAAAAAATAGAGGGCAACGCGCGCCACGTTTCCGTCCACGCGGCGGGAGTGGTCATCTCACCCAAACCTCTTGTCGAATATACTCCGCTCCAGTACGACACCAAAGGCGAGAAGAAAATTATCACTCAATACGATATGTACTCTCTTGATCCCAATGCCGGCGGAGAGATGACGGTAGGGCTTCTCAAATTTGACCTCTTAGGCATTAGAAATCTTTCTATTATCGCGGAAACTCTGGTACGGATAGAAAAGATCGAGGGCCAGAAAATTGTAGTTGAAGATATTCCGACTGACGACCAGAAGACTTTTGCCATGCTGGCCCGGGGCGAGACTGAAGCCATATTTCAATTAAATGGTGACGGGATGACCCGGGCCCTCATTGAACTTAAACCAAACACCATCCACGACATTAACGTTATGGTCGCCCTCTATCGGCCCGGGCCCATGGATAACATCAGAGAATATATCGCGAGGAAGCACGGCAAAAGACCGGTCACGTATCTCCATCCCAAGATGAAGAATTTTCTTGACACCACTTATGGCGTACTGGTCTACCAGGATGACCTCCTCATGACCGCGCTCGAAGTGGCGGGTTATTCCTGGGGAGAGATCGATAAATTCCGCAAGGCCGTGGGTAAGAAAATCCCAGAGGAAATGAGAAAGCAACACGTCATGTTCGTCGAAGGCTGCCAAAAACACGGAGGGATGAGTAAGGACAAAGCCGAGGCACTCTGGGAGTTATTCGTTCCCTTCCAAGGCTACGGCTTTAACAAAGCCCACGCCGCAAGCTACGGTCACATCGCCTATATCACCGCTTATCTCAAGGCCAACTTCCCCGCCATTTATATGTCGGCAGTGCTGACTGCCGAATCCGGCGATGTAGAAAAAATAGGGATTATGATTAAAGAATGCAAGCGCATGGGGATAGTTGTCCTGCCCCCGTCAATTAATGAAAGTTTTTCCCAGTTTACCGTAGTAGCCGGGGAAAAACCATATAAAATCCGCTTCGGCTTGACTACCATTAAAAACTTCGGAGAAGGTATCTCAAGTTCCATTACTAGAGAGAGAAGAGCGAACGGCCAATTCAAAGATTTAGCCGATTTCCTCGATCGGATTAAAGATAAAAACTTAAATAAAAAATCACTGGAATCGCTTATTAAAAGCGGGGCTCTCGATGTATTCGGGGAACGCGGCATGTTGCTCTCTAATCTTGATAACTTGCTTGCCTATCACCGGGAAAGACTTAATGCTCCTAAAAATCAGGATTCCCTTTTCGGCTTAATGTCTGACACCTCTACTCTGCCAGTCCTCCGATTAAGAGAAGCCCCGGCCGTAGCACAAAAGGACAAACTCTTGTGGGAAAAGGAACTTCTCGGCCTCTACATCTCCGGCCATCCGCTCGAAGCCTACAAAGACAAACTCTTGACCCTTCAGGTCAATATTGAAAAGCTGTCCGACCTACATGAAGGTGATACCGCGGTCATTGCCGGATTGGTGGAACAAATCCGCGATGTTTTGACCAAAGGCAACGAGCGCATGGTCTTCATGCGTCTCTCTGATTTGTCCGGCATGGTCGAGGTGGCCATTTTCCCCAGGATATTTTCTGAATTCCGTTCGTTTATCCAACCAGACGCCTGTATCGCCATCAAGGGCAAAGTTTCCAAGCGAAAAGGCGAAACTTCCTTTATTGCCGAGAAAATTAAAGCTCTCTAGTTAGAAAACGTGTTAACCTGCCACGTTGACACGCTTGCTGATTCTATAAACTCAGAA
>JBBDZA010000076.1:0-1525 GCA_040900425.1 Parcubacteria group bacterium | reverse complement strand
GCAAAGATCTTTTCCTCGAACTGTGGATCTACGTGCCCATTGTCCAACGCTTCTCGCATAATCTTTAGGGCTTCCACTTCGATCGGTGGTCGGCTATCTTTCGGTAAAGAGTTAATGAAAATAGCTATGGCGCTCGGATCTTCCGATAAAATGGCCGGTATCGTTTCCTCCTGTGGTATCGGACCGTTCTTCCTCAGAATCTGCGCAATCACTGGAATATAAAACGCCCTCACGCGATCTTTGTGATATGCGTCTGCTTTCTCAATATTACTCAATGTTTCTTCGTCACCGGCGAACGCGGCTCGCAAGTCCGATATCACGGCCTCCCGAAGCCGGTCTGCTTTTGAAGCGACCTCTATCTCTGGACCGCCCACGCCCATCGAGAAAAATATAAGGTCATCGATTCGTTCCCGCAGGCCAAGTAGATCACCACTGGTTGTGGTTGAGGAAAGCGCCTCAATTTCCTTTCCCAGTTGCTCGAAGAGCTGCTCGCACGCAACGTAATCCTCCTTATCCTTTCTCTTCGCTTCAGCCAAATCTTCGGGCAAGACCTTTCTTCTTGATTCCGGAAAGTAGGGGTTGTTGTGTCGTCTCCTCAAATGAGTTTCGTGTGCGCCAGGATTGCTCGACCACTGCAACGCGCCATCCGTGGATGCCGACTCATGGTTTTCATTGGCGTTAGGTTTATCAAAGGCCGCTTTTACTGACGACTGAACCGATTCAGCTACAGCAGCAAAATGCCTCTGTACGGGATAGAGTCCCTCCACAAATCCTTTTTTTATTGCGTCATAGTAGTTTTTTCGAATTTCCGCCAGCTCGCGCACTTCATTGTCAGCGCATGCATCCTCATAGAGCTGCGAAACTTTTTGTAGCTCCGGACGTCCGTGTTGTCCCATCACCCGACTGAACAGCTTCGCGCAGAGGACGCGCGTATACATCTCCGTCATCGCCCGATAAGGGCTCGAAAAGCTATCCAAAGGCATATACGAACTGAATTGCTCTTCATATAGGCAAGCAAGTGAAGCTTCTACCCAAAGAGCGTTGAAGTAACTGCTTATTATTTCCCCATGCCGTCTTCTCACGTCCTCTTCGCGATCCGCGTCAGACATAGCTGCGAGACAGACTTCGCGGAGGGACTCGTCAGCCTTGATGCCTATGTAATGATCCGATGCGGATCGCTCAATATACTCGAGTAGTATCACCCGACATTGTCTGGCCTGATTCGCTTTGGTTCTCTCTGCCGCCACCTGGTGAAGCCGTGGAGCCACAGCCACAGTCAGCTCGGCAACTGGGTCAGAAGTCGGATTTCGATCGGTGATACGGGCCAGATAGGTGGAGAGCGGCTCGTTGCGGGCGGCTGCGGTCGCATAGAATCGAAAAATGGTTTCCAAGTCAGCATAGCTGAGCTTTGGCTTGATTCGGGCCCACAGGTGTCTCCAGAGAATCGGCACACTAGCCTCCCGACGGTATGCTGTCCTAGATGACGCAGCCACGTCGCCGCATGCACTTCCTGGGCGCATAACGT
>JBBDZA010000075.1:0-10268 GCA_040900425.1 Parcubacteria group bacterium | reverse complement strand
GCCTTGCGGGCTTTCTTGAGGCCGAACTTCCTGCGCTCCTTGGCGCGAGGGTCACGTTTGAGAAATCCTTTAATTTTGAGCTTAGTCCGCAAATTAGGCTCGTTCAAGACTAGTGCTCTGGCCAAGCCGTGCCTCAAAGCTTCGGCTTGCGAAGAGATGCCGCCACCATTAAGCCTAGCCGTGACCAGAAATTTATCTTCGGTGTCTTTAAAAACAGCAAGCACCGCCATACGCAGCGCGTTCGTAGGAAAGTATTGTTCGAACTCTTTGTCGTTGATGGACAAAGAAATCTTGGAAGCAGGTGTGATGCGCACCCGGGCTACGGATGTCTTCCTTCTACCTACCGCTTCTATATACCTTTCTTTAGTTTCGGCCATGATTATTTATAGTGAGTCTATCGAACTAAGCTTTTATTTTCAAATTCTTCATCATCTGGGCACGCAATTTATTTTTGGGAAGCATACCATAAATGGCCCTGCGGAGCACTTCTTCTTGGCCCTTGTTGGCGACCACATGCTCTTGCGAGCGCCTCTTCAAATTGCCCGGATAGCCGGAGTGGCTCGAATACATTTTATCCCTCAATTTTTTATGGCTCATCATCATTTGGGAAGCGGAAACCACCTCGACCTCCACGTCAGGAATGCGGTTTCTGGCAAAGTCAGTGCGGTTCTTGCCCATGAGAAGGACAGCCACTTCCGTCGCTATTCTGCCAGGCACTCTTCCTTTGGCGTCTATGGTGTACTTGTTCATACGAATTCTATGATAGCCATGGGACTGCCGTCTGTCAGTCGCGGTCCCATTTTGGTGATGCGGGTATAGCCGCCGGTTCGGTCTTTGTAAGTGACTGCGAGCTCCTTGGCAATCTTCTTGGCGGCTTCGGCCCCAACCCTGCTTTCAAGAACACGGCGGGAGTGAAGCGTCTGCTTTTTGCCCAAGGTCACCAGTTTTTCCATGTAGGGCCGGAGAGACTTGGCCTTCGGTTCCGTAGTTTTGATTTTGCCTTTGAGAGCGAGTGAGTAGGCCAAAGACTTCATGAGAGCATTTCTCTGATTTTTTTCACGGCCAAATTTTCTTTTGGAATTGTGATGGCGCATGGTGTGAACTTATTTCAACGTAATCCCAAATTCACCCAGAGCTTTCTTTATCTCTTGAATACCTTTGGCTCCGAGACCGTCAATCTCAAGAAGATCTTTCTCTTTCTTCCTGGCGAGACCGCCAACAGTGCGGATATTGGCCATGGTCAGAGCGCTCTTGGTGCGAGGAGAAATATCGAGAGAATCCACCCGCGTCTTAAGCACTTCAGGGTCTACTGCCGTAGAAGCAGACGGCTCGCGCTCTTCACGAAAACTCTTTTCTGGAGAAACAGGCTCGTCTTCGCGGAAGCCAACAATAGACCTAAGCTGGTTAATCATAATCTCAATAGCGGAGGAAAGAGCAACGGAAGGAGAAACCGTACCATCAGTCTCGATAGACATTCTCAATTTGTTGAAATCGGTCCTGTCTCCGACTCGCATGTTCTCAACTTCGTAACTGGCGCGGCGAATGGGAGTGAAGATGCCGTCAAGAGCAATGGTACCGATGTCGACACGGGACTTCTCTATCATTTCTTTAGGCATGAAACCGAGACCTTTTTCAGCCTTAATTTCCATATCAAGTACCGTATTTTTGCCGGTAATAGTAGCAATGACTTCATCCGGGGTCAGTATCTCCACCTGTCCAGGCACTTCCAAGTCGGAAGCTTTGATAACCTTGTCACCTTTAGCTTTAAGATACAGGGTCTGTGGTTCGTCAGTGGTAAAGCGCATACGAATCCTTTTAAGATTCAAGAGTATAGTTACAATGTCTTCCTTGACTCCTTCGAGGACGGAGAATTCGTGGCTGACGCCTGCGATTTTGACAGAGGTGATAGCGACGCCCGGCAGAGACGATAGAATGATGCGGCGAAGACTATTGCCAAGGGTGTGGCCATAGCCCGGATAGAGACCTTCGATCTCGAAGACCCCGCTCTCCCCTTCTTCTGATATTACCTTCGGTTTTGAAGGTAAAAGGATTGTGTAGTCAGCCATAAAAAATATAAAAAATTAAGTTTTAATTATAACACTATCTGTTATAGAATTCAACTACCACGCCCAAATCGAAGACACTTTCCCGCCCTTCGTAGACCGGCTGCCCAGTCACGGTGGCCGACCTATTTTCGGGGTCAACCTTGAGCCAAGCCGGCATAGCCATGACTTTCATCCTCTCTGTCACCTCTCCAAAGAGAGGGCTTCCAGCTGAGCCAGCGCGCAGGCTTATCACGTCCCCCTCCGAAAGGAGAATGGAAGGAATAGTAACCCTCTTATTGTTGAGCAGGATATGTCCGTGACTCGCGGCTTGTCTCGCCTGCGCTCGCGTCTTGGCGAGGCCCGACCGGTACACGATGTTGTCCAGGCGCTTCTCAAGAAGGCTGTAAAGTTTCTGGATAGGCTCCTTGGAATTAAGGGCCTTCATCACATAGTTCCTAAATTGCTTATCGCTCAAGCCGTAGCTGAAGCGAGCTTTCTGCTTCTCGATAAGTGACTGGCCGAATTCGCTTTTGGCCTTGCGGCGGCCTTTAGTGTCACTTCTTTCTTTACGAGCAAGTGAAAGAGCGTACTTCGGAGTTTGAGTCTTCTCGAAGATGGGAGCGCCAAGCCTTCGTGCTATTTTATATTTAGGTCCTATTTTCATAATTATTTATAGTGAGAGTGGTCGAACTAAGTTCGGCGAGGTTTAGGAGGCTTTGGTCCGTTGTGAGGCACTGCCGTTTTATCCTGGATAGTAGTTAAATTAATGCCTTTGGAAATGAAACCTCTGATGGCCGACTCCCGGCCGGAGCCGACACCTCTGACCACCACCCGAACCTCTTTAATACCCATGGTTTGGGCTTTGAGAGCCAGTGTCTCGCCCACTTTCGCGGCCGCGAAAGGTGTGCCTTTCTTCGCCCCCCTGAACCCTAGACTACCACTTGAGGACCAGGCCAGGGTATTACTTTTACTGTCGGAGAGGGTCAATTTAGTATTATTGTAGGTAGATTCCACATAGAGCACACCAGAGTCAATACGGCGACGGGAACTCTTCGACTCCTCCTTTTTTTCCGCCACGAGAGCGATGCCGTCCGCGGCTTTGACTGCCTCCTCTCCTTCCGTTTTAATTATGCGTTTCTTACCCATTATTATGATTATTTATAGTGATTTATCGAACTATTTCTTCTCCGCTACTTTGCGACCGGTACCCATGGTCTTTCTCACTCCGCGCTTTGTCCTAGCATTGGATTTAGTACGCTGGCCATGGACAGGAAGATTCCTGGTATGGCGCAGTCCCCGGTAAGTCTTGATATCCTTGAGCCGCTTGATATTGCCGGCCACTTCTCTTTTGAGATCCCCCTCCAGAGTCAGCTTTTCGATAACCAGACGAATCTTATTCTCCTCATCAATACTGGCTTCCTTGGACTTTTTTCCGAGAGGAACACCAGCTTGTTCCAGAATGGCTTTCGCGCGGGGCCGGCCAATGCCGAAAACGGCCGTAAGACCAATATCAAGACGCTTTTCCTCTGGGATGGTAATGCCGAGTATTCTCATCTAACCTTGTCGTTGTTTATGTCGTGGATTAGCTTTGCAAGTTACGTAAACATAGCCCTTTCTGCGGACTATCTGACACTTTACACACAGCTTTCTAACCGCCGCCTTAACTTTCATAACAGGTTTGCATTCTAGCTTAACTTTGTTTTTTTGTCTAGAGACGCTTAGTAATCCTCGCTTTACCGCCATACGGCTCAAGTTCAAGAAGGACTTTATCCCCCACGAGCACCCGTATCCTATGAAGACGCATTTTTCCGGAAAGATACGACAGAATTTCCTCATCCGTGCCATCGAGTTTGACGCGGAACATGATATTGGGCAAGGACTCGACGATAGTGCCCGTCCTCTCAAGCTCCGGCGATTTGTTTTGGGCCATATGTTACTTGAGAGAGATCTTCTCTATGGAAATACGCGAACCGTCCGAAGGAAAAGTTTTCTTCCAGAACGGGCGGACGGAGGCGGTCACTGACACTACTGTAGGATAATTATTGAGAATAGAAGGCACAGCCGCTTTCTCTTTGCCTAAGAGATCAGCCTTAAGTGCTACTTCATCGGTTTGCCAGACTACCATAGCGTTACCGGTGACAGAAAATTTTATCTCTTCCGGTGTCGGGAGTTCCGCCGGCGTAGCTAGAGTAAGAGAGAAGTTGAGTGAGCCAAGTTCGGCAATATCCACCGTCTCCCCGGGAGCAATGGTCACTTTGCCGGCCGCCAAGCGGTTGGACAGGTTACTTCTCTTAAACATGACGCCAGACAAGTTGGCCCTCATGTTGAAGACAGCTCTCTCTCCACTTTCTGAATTAGTCTGTGGCCTCTCTTCAAAAGCAATCGAAGAAAGCGATGGTATCAGGATAAAACCCTCTGGCACTTGAGCATTGGCTTCGGAAGTTAATTTTTCCACCAGGGTCGTCTGGAGCTCTGCTTGGGCCCGCGCTTTATCCTCGCTAGCCACTATCTTTTCCATGCCAGAGAATCCGCCAGTCGTCTCGGTCTTAGAGCGGGCATAAATCGAGGAGAATAGAGAAGTCCCTTTCAAACCGGGGAGAGTAAAATCGGTGAGGCCGATATTATATTCTGCTCCAGGGTGCTCGGCATAAACTCTGACTTCTAGAGTGCCAGGCTTATCGACACCTCCAACCACTGTTTTGCGGGGAATGACGATAGCATCCTCGACCTGGTAAACTTTGCCCTCGGGAGTCTCAAAGCGCGTAGTCGCCCTTAATCTCTGATTTATGTTGCTGGTATTGAAGATAATAATGACACCGCTAGCCTTTCTCTCCACCGCTTCTTCCCCAGTAGCGACCACCTCTATACCGCTTTCTCCGGAAAGCTTCACAATACTGTAAAGAAGAGCGCCTTCACCCGACTTGCGCGCTGTGTATGCGTCATTATTGAAAGAGACTGCTTGCGACTTCGGCACGTAAGCCAGAGTAGCCCCATTAAATATAGAAAGTAGGGCAAAAACGAGTATGAGGGCGACCGCTCCAACTGTTATCCAAGTGCCTTTCTTGCCGCGGCGCCTGGTTGGATAAGATGGTGTGGAAGACTTTTTCTCTGCTTCCGAGATGTCGAAATTGTCGCGGCCGGCTTCTTTGGCGCGATGTTGTTTGGATAACGAAGAAGTCACGGGCACATGAGTCTTGCGTCCTTCCGGAATGGGAATGTCTCTGATACTCCTTTTTCTTTCGGGAACAATCATGTCTTCGATGTTCTTTGGCATATTCTTAAAGTATAACCTATTTCAAATTATTCTAACACAGCTTTTATCCTTCTCGTCCCCGTAGAAACCGCTTCTTCTTTCGCTATTTTAAATTTACCGAGCGTAGCAGTATTCTCGACGTGCGGACCGCCGCAAAACTCCAGACTAAAGTCCCCCACTTTGTAAACCCGCACTTTGTCGCCGTACTTTTCTTCGAACAAACCGATAGCTCCTTTCTTCTTAGCTTCTTCCAGGGGAATATCTTCGTAGGAAACGGGCAGCGCTTCTTTTATTTTAGCGTTGACCAATTCTTCAACCGCCCTTTTTTCTTCTTCCGTCATCTTCCTGACAAAGGAGAAATCGAAACGTAGCCTCTCCGGCGTAATGTTAGAGCCTTTCTGGAAAACTTCTTTACCCAAGACTTGCCGCAGAGCCTCGTGCAATAGGTGCGTGGTGGTGTGATACTTCACTTCCATCTCGCTTGTCCCTAGAAGTCCGCCTTTGAACTTTTGTTCCATTCCTAATTTGGAAACTTCCTGATGCTTACTGAATTCTTTTTCGAATGCCTGCATGTCGAGGTCGGGAAATTTGTCTTTGATGACGTCCAGCGGCAATCCATAGCTGCTGTATAAGTGGAAAGCTGTTTGGGAATTTATACTTTCGAGCTTGTTAAGTTCTCTCATGCCAAGATTAAGCGCCGCGATGTATTGTTCTCTTTCTTGGTCGATAATTTCTAAAATTAAATCTCCTTTGAGTTCTTTATGGGTCTTCCCATATTTGGCAATTACCGCATCGATGCTTAGTCTGATGAATTCCATATCAAATTGGGCAAGAATGCGACGCAACAGGCGCCTAAGTATGTATTCCCTCCCTTTATTGTCTGGCCTGATTCCGTCAGAAATTATAAAACTGATGGCTCGTGAGTGGTCAGCCAGAATTCTTTTCTTTTTGTCGTCTAAAGGGCTCTTAGCTGTTAGTTGCATCAAGCCGGAAAAGAGATCAGTGTCAAAAACGGTGGGAACTTTTTGCACAACCATTACTAAACGCTCCAGGCCCATACCAGTATCAATGCCTTTTGTTTCAAGAGGACGGAGAGTTTTGTCTTTATTCTGGTAGTACTCGTTGAAAACGATGTTCCATATCTCAATGCTTTTGACATAGATCTCCGTTGTCGGTCCGCATGGTCCCTCCTCTCCCGTCGGGCCCCAGAAATTGTCCGCTCGGCCGAATTTCTTCACCGTGAGATTGGGATCGATGGATTTCCAGATATTTTCGGATTCTTTATCCTCCGGCACCCTGTCTTCGCCTTCGAAAACTGTCACGTAGTCAATTTCAAGACCCATCTCTTTGGTCATAAATTCGTGGGCATATTTAATGGCCTCTTCTTTCCAGTACCCGCCGAAAGAAAAGTTTCCCAGCATTTCAAAAAACGTCAGATGCCGTTCATCTCCCACTTCTTCAATATCGAAAGTGCGAACGCTTTTCTGGATAGAAGCGGTATTCTTGGAACCAAAGTCCGCCATGGCCTCTTTCTTGCCCAAGTAATATGGTTTGAACTGTTGCATGCCAGCAGTGGTAAAGAGGACTGAAGAATCATTCTCTGGCACTACCGAAGCCGAGGGCACTATGGTATGGCCCCGTTTTTCGAAGAAAGATAGGAAACGCTGTCTGATTTCTTCAGATTGCATTGAGGTCAATATAACACACTTAAATTAGAGTCTTAAGGACTTTGAAATCCTCTTCGAGAGTGCTTAAGAGATGCTGATTGTAGATAGCGGCCGCTGGATGATAAAGGGGTACTAGTTTGAAATTCTTGGCGGGGAAAACTTTTCCATGGATTTTACTTATGGAATCAAGTTCAAATTCTAAGCCATAACGAGACATGACATATTGCATGGAGAAGCGGCCCAGAGTGGCTATCACTTTGGGCTTGATGATATCAATCTGACGATCAAGGAATGGAGCGTAGAGTTCTATTTCATCAGGCAATGGGTCGCGATTCTTGGGCGGACGGTCCTTGACGATATTAGTCACATAAACATCTTTTCTCTCAATGCCGACAGAAGCCAAGAGTCCGTCCAAAACTTTCCCCGCCCGTCCGCAGAACGGCCGGCCAGTTTTAGCCTCATTTTCCCCCGGTGCCTCCCCGATAAACATCACATCTGCCGAGTGACTGCCTTCCCCTATCACGGGAAAATATTTATTCTCTATCCGGTTGCCATAAAGCGGCGAAGTAGTTAGACCAAGCACTTCATCCTTAATCACCTTTAGCGCTCGGTCCCTATCATCCATTTTTACCATTAGTCGAAACTACTTTCTGCTCAATAAACCAGAAGACGGTAAAAACAAGGAGAGTGGCCACCGTAGCAAAGAGTGCCAAAGAAACAAGGCCGTAACCAACAGCCATGCCAATACCGGCCGCTACCCATAAACCCGCGGCCGTAGTCAATCCGGTCAAAGTAGAATCTTTGAAAACTATCACTCCTCCGCAGAGAAACCCGATGCCCATGACTACACCGGCCGCAATACGCAAAGGGTCAAAGTTAGACATTTCCACAGTCGGAATGACGAGTCTCGCTATGAGGATAAAGAGGCACGAACCCATAGAAACGAGACCAAAGGTCCTGACGCCGGCAGTCTTGCCTGCAAGCGAGCGCTCAAGACCGAGAGTAGAACCGAGAACCAGAGCCATAACCAGAAGATAAAAAAGTTCCATTTCCATTATAGTTCGTTTATTTCATTAAGGACCGGTGCAATATTGAAATCTTTGCCCAGAAACTCATTCAAGAGACCCGGATTCTTCTTGATGGCTGAACAAAGCACTACTCTCTGACCAAGAAGCACCTTCTTGTCCGCCGCCGATAGAGAGACAAGACAGGTGATGGGATGGAGAGCCTCTTCCTCAATCATGTCCTGCAAGTTACCTTTCTCGGGATAGTTCCATCCTATCATAGTCATATTCTTGCAGGCTCCGTAGTGGATGGCCGTACTCGAAAACTTAGTATTGGTAATGAGCCAGCTGTCCGTGACATGTCTGTCGACGCCGCCGTAATCGAAGACGTTGGTGGCCAGGTCATCGAAGCGCGCTTTTATATAAAGAACCACCTTCAAGTCTGACTTGGTGCCAAGTTCATTGTGGAACTTGACCTCTATCATGATGAGCTTCTTCGGGTTATAAGCCACCACATCAACTTCATGAGGCACACACTCACCCAGGACGGTCTGGCGAGTCTCGCACTTGAAGCCCTTAGCCTTTAGAATTTCTGCAACGAAATCTTCGAACGGAAAGCCGGAAGGACCGAGATCCATGACCGCCCGGCGGAGAGAATAACTCCGAGCCACCGGACGACTTATCTCCTCTAAGACAGAGAAAGCGTGCTTGTAGATTTCGTCTGTCGTCATGTCATTATGCAGTTCCGGCCAGATGTGTGAGATAACTTTCTCGGCCGCATCCTCATTGGCACCGGAATGAAGGATGGAGGCTCTCAACTTTTCGACTTCGAACGACTCACGTTTGCCGTTAGCCTTAAGAACTATTATTTGATCTATAGTCCCTACCATCTTGTCATTATACCCCATGAAATAAACTCTAGGTTGTCTTTTGGGAAGTTCTGCGTAACACTATGACTAGAATCCGAACACAATAAAGGGAGACTAAACCATGAAGAAAGTATTACTGGTAGGCGGGGGTGGACGTGAGCATGCGCTGGCCTGGAAACTGAGCCAGTCCCCTGGAGTAGGTAAGTTGTATGTCGCTCCCGGCAATGCCGGCACCGAAAGCTTAGCGGAGAATGTGCCGATCAAAGCCACTGACATCCACAGGCTCTTAACATTTGCTCTCAAGGAAGGCATCGAGTTTACCATCGTTGGGGAGGATAATTCCCTAGCCTTGGGTATCGTCGATCTGTTCCAGACGCACGATCTTCAGATCTTTGGACCGTCGAAAATGGCCGCTCGGATCGAGAGCTCGAAAGTGTATTCAAAAGAGCTCATGAAATCGGTTCGAGTACCCACCGCACGACACGTTGTACTCAACACTCACCCCGATGCTCTGCGCAAAGTCAGGGAACACTTCGGCAATAGAAGCACGAGGCCCCTGGTTCTAAAGGCTTCGGGCTTGGCTCTCGGCAAAGGAGTCTACATCTGTAGAAATCGGAAGGAAGCTGAACAAGCGCTCGATGAGCTCATGGTAAGACGCGTCCATGGCAGTGCCGGTGATGAGGTGATTGCTGAAGACTTCCTGGACGGGCAGGAGGTTTCTCTTCACGCCATTTCCGATGGCATCTCCTTCCAGTTGTTTCCTATAGCCCAGGATCACAAACCCATCCATGACGGCGACAGAGGTCCCAACACTGGCGGCATGGGTGCCATCGCCCCAGTGCCCTGGTTTACCCACCACGATTTCGTCCGCCAGGGCATCGTTGAACCCATCCTCGCGGGGATGAAAAGAGAAGGCCATCCGTTTGTCGGCTTACTCTACCCCGGCCTCAAAATATTTGAGGGCTGGCCCCTAGTACTTGAATTCAACGCTCGGTTCGGGGACCCAGAAACACAGGTTTACATGCGTCTCTTGAAAACCGACCTCTTGGAAATCCTGGAGGCATGCGTGGACGGCCGGCTCGGCAATATCAAAATCGAGTGGAATCCCGGTTTTGCCGCCTGTATCGTCCTGGCCTCGGCGGGATATCCTTCGCCCGATTACAAAAAAGGCTTGCCGATCACGGGCGTAGACAAGGCCGAGAGCGTCAAGGGAGTCGTGGTGTTCCAGGCCGGAACGCGGAACGAGAACAATCAGTTAGTGACATCCGGTGGGCGGGTGCTCGGCGTGACTGGTATCGGTCTGACCTTAAAGGAGGCGCTCGACAACGCTTATAGTGGGGTCAAGTGCATCAACTTCGAAGGTAAGCAGTACCGAAGGGACATCGGTGCTAAGTCTCTTCGAAAGTAAATAGTTCTCTTAGTACTTCACA
>JBBDZA010000074.1:0-1547 GCA_040900425.1 Parcubacteria group bacterium | reverse complement strand
AGTGAAAACAAGGGTTTGGGGCTACATTTGTCGAATACAGAAGCATGGGAATTGATGAAAATCCCCAAAATTCCGTGCACGTGGAGTGTGACACTATGTATATCAAAACCGAAGGTCAACTCATTTTACCAAGTGACTTCTTCCTTCCCTTTGGCGGGAAATTAAATAATACAAACCGATGGATCACTCTTGCTTCTCTCGTACCGTGGGGCCGCGTCGAAGCTTTATACGCGAAATCATTCAAGAAATCACTCAAAGGGCAGAAGGCCCTATCGATTCGTGTCGCACTCGGAGCCTTGATCATTCAAGAACGATGCCAACTCGATGACCGTGAGACGGTTTTACAGATCATGGAGAACCCGTATTTGCAGTATTTCATTGGTTTAGCTGGCTACCAGGAGAGCGCCCCGTTTCATCATTCACTCTTGACGCATTTCCGAAAACGACTTACTCCTGAAATCATACAACAAGTCAACGAATGGATTGCCATCGCTGCTGCGAAGGATACGGATGAGCAAAATCCTCCTCATGATGATCACCCAGAAGACGGCCCTTCCCAGAGGAAGAAGACAATGAATTCAGAAGCAATAGCCTCTAGTGAAGGCTCAAATCAAGGCACGCTTTTACTGGACGCAACGTGCACACCAGCCGATATCGCCTATCCAACGGACTTAACCTTGTTGAATGAGGCACGCGAGAAATTGGAAGGTATCATTGATGTATTGCATGCTCCCCATGCCGGCACCCTCATCAAGCCACGTACTTATCGTGAAAAAGCAAGAAAAGCCTATCTGCAGGTTACCAAACAACGTCGCATGGGGAAATCCAAACTACGCAAAGCGATTGGCAAGCAACTCGCTTATGTGGCTCGCAATCTCCGTCATGTTGAGCAACTGCAAGCGAAGACGAGTTTGACTGTACTCAAGCGAAAACAGTATAAAGATTTATTGGTTATCTCGGAACTGTACCGTCAGCAACGAATCATGTACACATCCCGTTCACACCAGGTCGATGATCGAATTGTTAACATTCATCAACCGCATGTTCGACCGATCGTCCGCGGTAAAGCAAAGGCAAAAGTTGAATTCGGTGCGAAAGTGGCGATGAGCCTCGTCAACGGGTACGCACTGATGGAGAAAGTAAGCTGGGATAACTTCAATGAAGGTACGACCTTAATCGCATCAGCAGAAACATACAAAGCCCGATTTGGCTACTATCCCAAAGAGATATTGGCTGACCAAATTTACCGCAATCGTGACAACATAGCCTTCTGCAAAGCAAATGGAATTCGATTATCTGGACCCAAACTCGGACGACCCTCGAAGGAAGACAGTCTAGTCGAACAAAAGAGGCTCACTTACCAAGATTCCTGTGATCGAAATGCTATTGAAGGAAAGTTTGGTGAAGGGAAACGTCGATATGGGCTGGGACGCATTCGGGCACGACTCGTTAATACAAGTGAAACGATGATATCGTTGCAACTGCTCGTGATGAACTTAGAACGGAAGCTTCGGCTTTTCGTTGTCTTTTTTTTCAATTTCTTCAAA
>JBBDZA010000073.1:0-10461 GCA_040900425.1 Parcubacteria group bacterium | reverse complement strand
ATCCCCATGCTTCAACATCCCCAAATAAGAAGCCCTCGTTTCTGTAGTTGGATTATTGGATAAATTCTTCATCATTCTCCTCTTCGTCACCGTTCTCAATATTCTGTGATGCGGGAAATGCACCCAGCCGAGGAAGTCGACTCCGGAAGAAAGGGTTTTGATGAAAACTTTGTCAGGATAAAGCGACAACTTGAGTTTTTCTTCCAGAAACATATTTACGCCATGGCGTAAATATGTTAGGTGGTCTTTGCTCTGATGCAGGATGACAAAATCGTCTGCATATCTGATGTAGTACTTAACTTTAAGCTTATGCTTCACAAATTGGTCAAACTCATTCATATAGATGTTTACCAGGAGTTGGGAGGTGAGGTTGCCGAGAGGTAGACCCTTGTCTGGAGCCATCTCGAAACTTTTGATTACACGCTCCAGTAGCCAGCGTATATCTTGGTCTTCAATATGTTTAGCAAGAATTTGTAATAATATACTGTGGTCGATTGAAGCGAAGAACTTTCTGATGTCACACTTCAGTATCCAGCATTGTCTGCTCTAATTATACACCCATATGAGATTTATGTCAAGAGCTAAAATTGTGGCCTATTTTAAGGTAAACTGGCTCCATGAGTGGGCACAACAAATGGTCTAAGATTAAAAATAAGAAAGCGGTGACGGACGCAGCCAAGTCCAAGATTTTTTCTAAGATGGCCAAGCTTATTTCGACCGCCTCCAAGCAAGTCGGGGGCGATATCACTTCCCCCATTTTGAGGGCAGTCATCGACAAAGCGCGAGAATACAACATGCCGGTGGATAATATCGAGCGGGCAATTAAAAAAGGCACCGGCGCTGATGCCGAAGCGCTTGAGGCTATTACTTACGAGACTTATGGCCCAGCCGGTTCGGCTTTGATAATAGAGACCTTGACTACCAATAGAAATAAGGCCGCCCAAGAAATTAAATTCATTCTCTCCAAACACGGCTTGGCTCTCGCTACACCGGGTTCTGCCACTTGGGCCTTTACAAAAGAGAACGGCCCCGCCCGCGGCGGGGCAAGCTGGAAGCCCAACATTACAATCCCCCTTTCAGAAGAAGATGGCAAGATTTTGGAAAGCGTGATTGAAGAACTGGAAGATAATGATGAAGTCCAGGACGTTTATACAAACGCAAGTTAAATAAGTTGAGTAAGATTAATGAGTTGAATAGAGTTTTAGGAATAGATCCCGGATTTGATAGAGTTGGTGTTGCTGTAATGGAAGATGGTTCCCTTCTTTACTCTACGTGTATAGAGACAGACAGAAAAACTTCTCACTCAAAACGTTTGGAAGTTATTGGATCCGAGGTAAGAGAAATCATTAAGAAATGGAAGCCAAAAGTGTTGGCAATTGAAAAATTATTCTTCAACCAGAATACGACTAACGCCCTCAAGGTCTCTGAGGCAAGAGGGGTCATCATCTATGAAGCCTCGCGAGCGGGCCTCGAAATCTTCGAGTACGGACCGCAGGAGATAAAGATAGCGGTGACAGGCTACGGTAAAGCTGATAAGAAGCAGATGGAAAATATGCTGCGAAAACTGGTGAAATTGGGTGGAGACGGAAAGAAAAGATTGGACGACGAGCTCGATGCCATCGCTGTGTGCATAACTCACCTTGCAACGAAAAAGGGTATCTGATACAAATAAGTGCATTCAAAAAATGCTTGTTGGCAATTCCGACATTTTTATTAAAAAATAAATTATCTGCGCCATGAATGAAGACGAGCTCTTGAAAGATGATGCCGAGGAACCCGAAGAGGACCTTATCGATAAAAAAATTGTGCCGCTTGGAGTCAACCCCCTCGACGACGCCGAAGACATTGATGCCTTAGTCGAGGAGGAAGAGGAAGCGGTAGATGAGGATAAGTTTGACGACGAGAACCCGATCTAAATCTTCTCAATTCTCAAGAAACGGTGTTTACCTATCCGGTAGACACCGTTTTCTTTTTGCTCTATGGCGCCAGCTTTTTCTAATCGGCTGAACTCTGTTTTCGAAGAGACCAGTCCATGCTTGAGAAGTATCTCGACGAGAGGAGTGTCTTTGCTCTCTTTGACCGTCAGCACTTCTTCCGGCGTCCCTCCTTTGAAAATAGTGTTTATAAATTCCTCCTCGGCCTTGCCTGCAATTTCTTTGCCGTGGTAAAGAGTGACGATTTCTTTAGCTAATGACATTTTAAATTCTTTCGGATGGCCTTTGCTCATCTCTTTGATTTCATCCATAGAAACACGGGTGGCTAACTCAAAATAGGTTGGAATTAGTTCGTCTTTGATAGACATAATCTTGCCGAACATCGTACGAGGATCATCGACAACGTTGATGACGTTGCCCCACGATGAACTCATTTTTCTACCATCAGTTCCCCCGAGCAATTTCAGGGTCATTATATCTTGCGATTCTTGGCCATATAACGGCTGAATCGTCCGTCCAGCAAGAAGATTAAATCTCTGATCAGTCCCGCCAATTTCCACATTAGCCTTCACTGCTACGGAGTCAAATCCTTGCATAAGAGGGTACAGCACTTCCTGTAACGCAATTCTTTTCCCGGCCTCAAGTCTTTTAGATATCACTTCCCTAGCTTCAAATTCATGTAAACCAAAGAGGCTCGCCATCCTAGCTAATTCCAAAAATCCCAGTTTGGAAAGCCACTCGGAATTGTAGTGGGTTTCTGTTTTCTCTTTATCCAGAATTTTGAAAGCCTGGTCGAAATAACTTTTCATATTGCTTTTCACTTCCTCTTCTGTAAGCATCGGCCTCTCGGCTTCTTTGTCCGAAGTGTCACCCACTACTCCGGTAGTATCACCCACTATAAACACGGCGGTATGACCAAGGTCCTGAAAGGCGCGTAATTTCCACAACAAGGTGGCCCGGCCAATGTGGATATTAGGACTGGTCGGGTCAATGCCTAATTTGATTCTCAATTTCTTACCTGAAGCGAGCTTCTCTTCCAGGTTTTTCCTATCGATAACTTCCGTGACACCGCGAGTCAGTAGTTCTTCGAGCTCTTTGTTCATACGAGCTAATTTAACACGTTCAGCCTAAAAGCGAAATGTGTTAAAATAAGCATTCTTGCCGAAAATGACCCGGAAAGTCCGCCATTCTAATACTGTTTTGGCTATTGCCGCTCTCGGGCTCTTTACCGCTGGCGTATTCATCTTGTGGATGTCCTCCCTTCGTATTCCCGCACTTGAAGACATCTCCGAGAGAAGAGAAAACCAGTCCACTAAAATCTACGACCGCACAGGTGAGATATTGCTTTATGACATGTCGAGAGACGTCAGACGGGCTCCCGTTCTTCTGGAAAATGTTTCCACTTATGCCAAAGGCGCCACCTTAGCCATAGAAGACCGAAATTTTTATTCGCATAACGGCTTTCAGTGGACTTCATTTTTGAGAGCCGTATTGGTAAACCTAAGCACTCTCTCCTTCAGTCAGGGCGGTTCGACCATCACCCAGCAAGTGGTTAAAAATTCTATTCTGACCAAAGACAAAACACCGACGAGAAAGCTCAAAGAGTTGATACTGGCCCTCAAGCTCGAGAAAGTCCTAACCAAAGATGAGATACTCTCCCTTTATCTAAATGAAATACCGTACGGTGGCACTATTTATGGCCTGGGAGAAGCCTCGCAAGCCTTCTTCGGTAAACCGGCCTCCGAACTGACCTTGGCCGAATCAGCTTATCTCGCAGCCCTGCCGAAAGCGCCGAGTTATTATTCTCCTTACGGTCCCAACCTCCCCCAACTTGAAGCCAGGAAAAATCTCATCCTCCAAGAGATGCTCGACGGCCATTTTATTTTTGAAGAAGAATACGAAGCCGCTCTTAAAGAAGTGGTGGAATTTAATCCCAGGCTCGATACCGGCAGTATCAAAGCTCCCCACTTTGTCTTTTTCGTCATCGACCACCTGACTAAAAAGTACGGCAAGGACATGGTGGCAGACAATGGCTTCAAGATTATCACCACCCTCGACTATTCTCTACAGCTCGAAGCCGAAGCCATCTCGAGAAAATACGGTGCCATCAATAAACAAAACTTTAACGGAGAAAACAACGGCATGATAGCCATTGACCCTAAAGGCGGCGACATCTTGATGATGGTCGGTTCCCGCGATTACTTCGACAAGGAAATTGACGGCAACTTCAACGTCACAACTGGCTTCCGCCAACCTGGCTCCACCTTCAAGCCCTTTATCTACGCCACCATGTTTAACAAAGGCTACACAGACCAAACCATACTCTACGACACCCCTATCCAATTTGCGGAGGCCTGCGCTCCTGATAATTTCGTGACAAATGATATCTGCTACGCTCCCAACAACTACGACAACCGCTTCCGTGGCCCCATGACCGTGAGAAACGCCCTGGCCCAGTCGGTCAACCTCCCAGCGGTCCAGGGGATTTATCTTGCCGGTATCAAAGACTCGATAGACACAGCCAAAAGCATGGGCATAGGAACCCTTAACGACCTTAGCCGCTACGGCTTGTCTTTGGTGCTTGGAGGCGGCGAGGTCACCCTCCTTGAGATGACCTCGGCTTACTCCGTCTTCGCCAATGATGGCGTCCGCAATCCTTATAACCCCGTTCTTTGGGTGGAAGACGCCGAAGGTAAGGTGGTGGACAGGAACTCTTTGTCCCCCAGACGAGTATTGACGGAGAAAACTTCACGTCTCATCACTGATATTCTCTCAGACAATGCCGCGCGCACTCCGGGCTTTGGCGCCAACTCCGCTCTCTACATACCGAGCCGTCCTGTCGCGGTCAAAACAGGCACCTCAAACGATTATAGAGACGCTTGGATCATTGGCTACACCCCTAACCTCGCAGTGGGCGCCTGGGTGGGAAATAACGACAATCGTCCAATGGAAAAGAAAGTCTCCGGCCTCGTGGTCGCCCCTCTCTGGCGAGAATATATGGAAAAAATCCTGCCCCAGTTCCCTGTAGAGACTTTCCCGGCGAGAGAGACGGAAAGCTTGGCGGACCTCAAGCCTGTTTTGCGCGGTGATTGGTCAACGGGCGGCATTCACTCCATTCTCTATTGGGTGGAAAAAAATAATCCCCGTGGCCCTATTCCGGAAAATCCGGCAAGCGACCCTCAATTTCTAAACTGGGAATACGCAGTCCAACTGTGGGGAAACCAGAACAATTTGATACTAACCGCCAATTAAGACTGGTTCATGGGCATGACGAGGTAGAGGAAGCTCGTATCCCCCACCCCTTGGACAATAATCGGCTTGGCCTGGCCACTGAAGCTTAAAGAGACGCTATCGGTAGTGATGGACTGGAAACAGTCGGTAAAGTAGCGATGATTAACATTGATGGCAATATCCTCGCCCTCTAAAACAGCCTGAACGGTATGGACATTTTCCCCCACCGTGGCATTCTTCGATTCTATTTCAAAACTTTTAGCCTTAGGAGATAGTTTCAAAGTTAACTGATTGAAAGCATCAGAGAAAATGAGGCTCGTCTTGAGTGAGTTAATGAGATCTTGTTTAAGCATGACAGCCTTGGAGGTTGTCTCCTTGGGGATAATCTGGCGATAATCGGGGAAAGTGCCCTCCACAATGCGCGAGGTCAGATAGATATTTTGCGAACGCAAGGCTATCTGGTGCTCTTGGATAGAAATTGATATCTCCTCTTCACCCCTGTCGAAAATCTTAACTATCTCCATGGCGTTCTTCTGGGGGATAAGAATCTGTTTGAAGTGGGGCGCTTTCTTGACCCTTATTTTCTTCTCCGCAAGCCTAAAGGAGTCAGTCGCCGCAAAGACCAGAAATTCCCCCTGGTAAGTGATGGAGACCGAAGAGAGTTCCGGCTTAATACTACCCACCGCGGCGGCATAGAGCACCGATCTTATCCCAAAGATTAGGTCTCTTGTGGGCATGGAGAAAGCCTTATCCTCGTCTATCTCCGGGATAACCGGGAAGTCTTCACTTGGAAGAGTCTTGATGTTTGTTTTAGTGCTTGAAGTTTTAACTTCCAAAACCTGACTTTTGGTGCCGATACTGATATTTTTATCTTTAGATAAAGAGGATACGAATGAAGAAATGACATGGGCCGGAACAACCACTATTCCAGGCTCAATAACTTTAACCGGTAAATTAAGCGAGATACCAAGATCAAGATTGGTCGCCTTTATGGAAAGTGAGTTTTGACGTGCATCAAGATAAAGTCCTGCGAGTACTGGTAGGGTGATATTCTTACCAGCTATTTTATCTGCCTTACTAAGAGCCTGTTCTAGTTGGTCTTTAATACATTCTATTTTCATATATAAAAATTTATTAATACTATTAGGGGTGTGGATATGTGTATAGTTCGCACGGAGGCTTTAGTGAGCCATATTCTACTTCTGTGATAACTCTTAGGTTGAGGATAATTCATACAATCTTCATGTTGGGTAACGGTCGGGGCCGACAGAGTGGTCTCTGTAGCCTTTCTTCTAACATCTTATTAACACTATTTCGGTTATTTTTCCACAAGCACTACACAACGAGGAGGTTTCTGATTTGGCCGACTTCTTCAAGTAAAGACTGGTCCACTTTGATATCAGTTTTTATTTTCTCGCAAGAATAGATGACCGTAGTGTGGTCCCTGCCCCCTAATTTCTGGCCGATGGATGGGTAAGAGATGTTAAAGTCCTCACGCAGGAGGTACATAACTATCTGTCGTGGCCGAATCACCTCTTTGTGCCTGGTTTTTTCATAAATGCTGTCTTCCTTGATGTTATAAAAATCAGAAACTATCTTGACGACGTCTTTGACGGCCATGGTTTTCTTGGGCTTGACGTTGTTCTTGATGTAGTTTCTGACATCGAGCATTGTTATTTCCCTGCTCTTGAGCTGGGCGTGGCATAGGAGAGTGTTGACCGCGCCCTCGAGGTCCCGGATGTTGCCGTTGATGGTGTGGGCCAGGTAGTCGATTATCTCCGGGGAGAGAAGAATGTTCTGTTGGTTGGCTTTGGCAGAGACAATGGCTATCCGCGATTCTTTGTCTGGAGCCGGGATGTCGACCGTCATGCCGGCCGAGAGCCGGGACTTGAGCCGTTCTTCGAGGCCTGTAATGAAGTAAGGATGCTTGTCGGAAGAAAAGATGATTTGGCGGTTATTGTCATACAAGGTATTGAATAGGTGGAACAGTTCTTCCTGGAATTTCTGCTTGTCGGAGAAGAACTGGATGTCGTCGACTATGAGCACGTCATATTTGCGGTATTTCTCCTTAAAAACAGTCATTTTCTGGTTTTGGAGAGCGTTCATGCAGTCCTGTCCGAATTGTTCGGAAGTCATGTAGTAGACCTTCTTGCCGGGACTGGTCGTTTTAATATGGTTGCCGATGGCCTGGATGAGGTGAGTTTTACCGTGGCCGGTGGAACCGTGGATGAAAAGTGGGTTATACATGATGCCGGGCTTCTTGATGACCGCCCTCGCCGCCGCATGGGCCAGTTCGTTGAAGGGTCCGATGACAAAAGTCTCGAAGGTGTAGCGCGGGTTTAAGTTGTCGTCCTTGTTGACGGCTGTTTCTGGCAAGGGCAGCTCCTTGGTGTGGAGGTCTGGGCTCGGCCTCTCCTCTCTCTTGCGCGCTTCTTCCTTGTTGACCACATACTCTATGGCGTGGATGGAGCTTTCGAGGCCCCGGAGGCTTCTTAGGATGGTATTGTGATATTTGGTGAGGAGCCATTCCTTAACGAAGGCGTTGGGAACGGAGAGGACCACCACCCCGGCCTCCTCCTTAACTATCCTAGTGTCCTTAAACCAGGTTGTGAAGTTTGCGCTTGAGATACTAAGCTCGATTTCGATGAGAACGCTTTGCCAAAGTTGTTTATAGTCCATGAGAAAATTTGTCAGGCCAACATAGTATATCTTTTTGAGACGGGATAAAAACTTGTTAAAGTCTCGAAAAATGTTTATAATGTGTTTATAACCTGTTAAGAAAAAATGTCTACAACATACAAACCAAAAAGACGCAAGCGAGCCAGGACCCACGGGTTTCTTTCGAGGCAAAAAACCTCTACCGGCAGGAGGACTATCAGAAACAGGCGCCGCAAAGGCCGCACTCGCCTCTCTGTAGTTTAAAATGCTCCCAAAAAAGAGCCGTATACCGAGGAAACTCTTCAAACCGCTTCTGGGGTCAAGGCAATTTTTTAACTCCGAGCATTTTTCATTGCGGACCGCCGAGTCAGGGAACGCCCGCCTCAGTGTTTCCGTTTCTAAAAAGGTTTCTAAAAAAGCCGTTGTCCGCAATAGAGTCCGCCGCCGCGTCTACTCGGCCGCGCGCGAGCTCATGCCTTCCCTTCCCTCCAAATTATTTCTTTTGGCGGCTAAGTCAGGAGCTCTAAAAATAAAAGGTGAGAGTCTAAAGCTCGAACTGGCAGACCTCCTCAAAAAAGGATAGAATGGTTCGATAAATCACCACAAGTTAGCCGATGTCTTTTCTCTACCACACTTTTTTCTTTGATCCGCTCTACAATATTTTGGTGCTTTTGTTTAATTTTTCCCCCTGGGCCGATGCTGGCATCATGATCATTGTGCTGACCGTACTTGTCCGTCTGCTCATGTTCCCACTTTCGCGCAAAGCGGTTCTGACCCAGGTCAGGATGACCGAGATTGCTCCTGAACTGGCCAAAATCAAAGAGAAATATAAAAACAAAGCTGAAGAACAAGCCAAGATGACCCTCGCTCTCTACCGGGAAAAAGGAGTCAACCCTTTTTCCGGCATACTCGTTATCATTATCCAGATTCCCATTATTCTCGCTCTTTACCAGATTTTCCTCCACTTCCCCGAGGTCAACCTTGCCATTCTTTACCCATTTGTGGCTGCACCGGAAGAAATTAGCACCACTTTTCTCGGCTTTCTCGATCTGACGGCCAAAAGTCTCTTCCTCGCTTTTCTAGCCGCCCTCTCCACTTATTTCCAGTTTAAAATTTCGATGAAAGGACAAACTCCACCCACGGGCAATTCATTTGGCGATAATCTCACGAGGAGCATGCAGACCCAAATGAAATATTTTTTCCCCGTGATAGTTTTTTTTATTTCCTACAATATCTCCGGGGTTATCGCTCTCTATTGGTTGACCACCAATCTTTTCAGTATTGGGCAAGAAATTTTTGTCAGAAGAAATCTTAAAGCCCCTCAAGTCTAAGAGCCCAGAGAGAAAGATCGGTTTTATTCATAAAGACAAGGTAGTCTCCATTCGGGGAAAGCTTGGGTTCAAAGACATCGATGTCGATGCGCAGGCTCTGCCTCGGTTCCGAGAGGACTTCGGCTGTATTTAAATTGGTGTCGAAAAGCCAGAGCCGGTCCGAAAAGTGAGTTTCCCCGCGGTACCAGTGGTCGGGCTCTCCCGCCCCCGGGCTCTCGATAGGGGCTCCGCAGAAGAGGATGCCGGTGTTACCCGTTTCCCACACGCATTTATCGGCCAAGGTGGTTGGCAGTATTTCCGCAAGTGCATTATTGGAAAGATTTTTGGCAAAGAGTTTGGTTTGGTTATTTTCGACATAAGAGTAAAGCACTCTTGTGCCAAGAGTATTAGGAATGGCCACCAATCCGTTAAGCGGGCCGAGGATTTTCGTCAAAGTGCCGCTTGAAAGGCCAAGCGTATAGGCAAAACCGCTGGCCACGGAGCTTGGTTTAGTGTGTAGGACGAGGACACTCCCTGTTCCTGCCAGACGCCAATCGGTAAAAGGAGAAGTGAGGAGTGTTCTGGTGCCCGAGCCATTAAAGGCCGAGGAAACAATGGTCGAAGCGTCCCCTAGGGCGTAGACGAGGACGTTGCCGGGACCGACGGTGACCGCCGTAATGTCTCCTCGCAAAGGCGTGGCAGAGACACTGTAGAGTGCTCCACTTGCTTCTAGTGAGCTTGTCGAAACCGAAGTGGCTTGAGGAGGGGTCAGGCTCAGGGCAAGATTTTCTACCACGTCAGAATTATTTCTAAGGGACCTGAAGAGTACGGCATTGCCGTCCGGCCGGAAATAGGCTTCGTAAATTTTGGGCAAAGTGTTGTTGGTAACTTTGGTTTCTTCGAATGTGCCCAGGTTTCTGTCATAAATGTGGCCCGTAGCTCTGTCTGCGTAGCGGACAATAGTTTGAGAGCCTCTGCTAAAGACTGTGGCCCCGGCCACAGGAGTATCCGAAATGCGGAAAAGGCTGGCGGCCGGATTGGCAAACTCGTCTTGTGGCAAGCCCTCGCTGTCGAGAAACATCCCGTCTCCATCTCTTAATCCTCCGGGGATTCGGCCGTTGCCCCCGGAACCAAAAGGCAGAATATCCCTCACGGTTTCTCTGACGGGGGTGCCCGATTCTCTTGAGATTAAATAAAATCCCAAGAAGACTAAGACTATGAGAGAGATAGAAACGATGATGATTATAGAGATTTTTTTCATCCTAGTTCTTATAAACGGAGAAGTGTTCCCCGGTAATGCCCGGTACGACTCTGACCTGGGAGGATGA
>JBBDZA010000072.1:0-10523 GCA_040900425.1 Parcubacteria group bacterium | reverse complement strand
CAAAAGAGTCGACCACCATTTGAAAGTGTAGTGCATAAGAAAGTAAGCCGGTATGTATATCGGCGCCAAAAGGAAGAAGAGGATTAACCTGACAACTTTCATGATGAATGCTTATTTATTTAGAAGGCAGAAGTTCCAGTACCCTCTCCCAAACAAAAAGAATGGGTATCCGGAGATAAGACCATACCACACTTAATACCTCAAGGGTATAGTCTATAGTAGCTCTCCCCTTCTCCGAACTAGCCGCGGCAAAAATGTCCCAGTCTAGGAAATATTTTAGAAATGCCAGAGCAACAACAATGAGAATGAGCCAGCCCACAAAACCCTTATCTTTTTCCATTATTTCAGCCTACCACTCGATAGAGCTTGTGGCAAGTTAGAGAGTCGGTAAGTAGGCAAGCGGGTTAAGGTAAGCCTCCCTGCCGCGAGCAATCGGCATAAAAATTTCTTTACATCCGCCCTTGCTGTTGGTCAGCTGGCGGATCTCCACTCCCTGACTGGCCAAAAGTCCCAGGTGAAGGTGAGGCCCGGTGGAATGCCCTGAACCATTGACCCCCAATGCCCCGCCGGAATACCCTATCACTTCCCCGGTCTTGACGATCTGTCCAGTTTTGACAATTGACCCCGAGAGATGAGCGTAAACACTCGACAATCCGTTATTGTGTTTAATCAATATCCAACGACCGTAGGAGACGCAGGCTGGCTGCCCTTCCCTTCTGTATTGGGCGTTCATTTCGTCCGTATTTCCCTCCCCTGCGATCACACCGGAGAGAACCGCTTTGACAGGTGTACCCATGGAAGCTCGGAAGTCAATGCCGTTGTGATATCGAGTGGGACGAGCCCCGAACGTGTCGGTAATGAAGACTTTATCCACCGGCCAAGAAAGGATACCGGCGCGGGGTGAAGGAATAAGCGAGGGGTCAAGGGTAATTCTAAGTTCAGACTCTAATCTGAATAAATCTTCTTCGAATTGTCTTTGGCTCGCGATATTGCTGGCCAGCAATTTTTGGTATTCGGCTTCTTTATTTTTTGTTTCGGCCAGAAGTTTTTCTTTAGCTTTTTTATTTTCTTCGACTACTGACTTCTGCCCATTTAATTGTCCCTGTAAGGCGAGATGTTCTTCCTTCACCTTTTCTTTCTGCTCTTTCTCCATGCCTAGGACTTTGCGAGTCTCCCGCAAAGAATTAATCTCTTCGCCCAAGCGGTCGTTGAGTTCGTCAAGTTGGCTTTTCTCGCGCCAGAGGTCAGAGAGGCCCGCGGAAGCCAAAAGGGTTAGGATGAGCGGACGAGAATCATATTCTGAAAGGGCGGCCAGAGCGCTCGCGATAGCCTTGCGGTGAGTGATTATCTGCTGTTCCTTATCGCTCATCGTACTTTCAAGCGACCTGATGGTCAGACTGGTCGAAGTAATCTTCGATTGGGTGACGTTGATGTCGGCGGCCAGTTTCTTTCTCGTGGTATCGAGAGACTTGACGGCACTGCCGATAGTTTGAGCCTCCCTGTTGACGGCCTCCAGTTCCGCCTGAAGCTTCTTCTGCTCCTCGAGCAGAGTTTCCCTCTCCCTTCTGACCCGTTCTATCTGTTGTTCTATCTCCGTTGGATTAGCGGCTACGCTAATTAGAGGTACGGCAAAAAAGAATACAGCAAAAAATATTATAAATCCCTGGAAAACGTATTTTGAGGCCATTAGTTATTTGAGAAAGGCGAGAGCTTTTTCAATGCGTTTGATGGATTCTTCTTTTCCGAGTGCCGCCATGAGGGTAAAGGGGTCCGGTGATTTTTCTTGGCCGGAGAGAGCGTAACGGAGGGGCCATAAGACATTCCCCTTCCCCTCTTTCTCGGCGTACTTCATTATAGCATCGTCATCACCGACTAGTTTCTTGACTTGTTCCAAATGTTGGAGCGTTGTTTCCGGAGATGTATCTTTCCAGCCTATTTTGGCTCGCTCAAGTTCCGGAGCGCTACTAATATACGGCTCTGCCTGCACTTCTTTAATCTTCAGAGCCATCTGCATTTCCGGCGGTAGGCGCTTCAAGTGTTCCCTGTTTACCCACTCTAATTTCTTTTCATCAAATATCGCTCCGCCTTTCTGGATCTTGGCCAAGTCAAACTGCTCTATCAATTCTTCCATCGTAAAAATTTCCTGTTCAGTACCAGGATTCCAACCCAAGAGAGCCAGATAGTTAATGATGGCTTCCGGCAGATAACCTTTCTGTCGATAATAATCGAGAGAAACTGATTCCCCATGTTTACGTTTGGAAAGTTTAGACCTGTCGCTAGCCAGGATGAGCGGCATATGTACATAGATTGGTCGCGGCGCTCCTATGGCCTCCTCGATTAAAATTTGCCTGGGAGTGTTGGAAATATGGTCTTCCCCACGGATGACGTGAGTTATACCGGTTTCGAAATCATCAACCACTACCGCCAAGTGGTAGAGCGGCTCTTCAATATTTTTGGCAATAATGAAATCCCCCAATTCCGTGGTATCGAACTGGACTTCTCCTCGCACCACATCTTCAAAGACGATTACGCTGTTAGGGTTCTTGAAGCGTACCACTTCCCTATTCTCCCCTTCTGTTTCTTCGGAAACATATGCCTTGCCCTCGCCAATTAGTTTTTTAAGATATTTTTTATATATTTCTGTCCTCTCCGACTGACGCCAGAATTCCCCATCCCTTTTTAAACCAAGCCATTCCAAGCTATCGAGCATACTTTCTTCATACTCTCTTTTGGAGCGAGCTTTATCTGTATCTTCGGCTCTGACAATGAAATCTCCTTTGTTTTTTTTAGCAAAAAGATAATTAAACAAAGCAGTCCTGACATTGCCGACCTGAAGCGGCCCAGTCGGTGACGGCGGGAAACGGGTGATGATTTTAGAGCTCATTTCTCTATCTCATGCCCCAGGGCAATTTTAAGAATTTCTTCCGCCACTAACCGAGCGGCATCCGGTTTATAAAATGTTTTAGCAGCCGATTTCATCTTCTCCCGTTCCGGTTCATTGGTCACCAGCCGTTCAATTTCCGAAGCGAGAATGTTCGATGTCAAATTAGCTTCTTCTATGACTACTCCTCCTCCTGCCCGCGCATAGGCGAAAGCATTGGAATGCTGGTCGTGACTAACCTTTTCATTGATGGGGATGATGAGCGACGGTACTCCCCACGAAGCAATCTCGAAGATAGTCGAACCGGCGCGCGATATGACGACCGAAGCTACTCCGGCCGCCATGCGGAGGGCGAGGACATTGAGATAGTCGTATGCTTTGTACCTATCCTTGTGGACAGAGTTAAAGAGCACCGCTTCACTTGTTGCTCTTACTTCCGCAATATTGTTCTTGCCGGTCTGGTGGATGATGGCGTATTTTTCTACCAGTCCTTTGAGCCCTTCCAATACTACGTCATTAATTTTTTGGGCGCCCTGGGAGCCACCGAGAATGAGGATGACCGGAATGTTCTCTTCTATCTTCAGGAACTCTCTCGCCCCCGAGGTAATAGGCACGGCTATTTCTTTGCGAACAGGCTGGCCGGTGTGAGCTACTTTCTCAACCGGGAAATATTTGGCCGTTTCCTTGTAGGAGATAGCTACTATCTGGGCAAATTTGCCCGCCCATAAGTTGACCTTACCCGGCACTGTGTCAGATTCATGGATGACCACGGGAATGCCGAGAAGCCGCGCCGCCACCAAGACCGGGAAGCTCGCGTAACCTCCTTTGCCGAAGATGACATCGGGGTAAAGGTTATAGACCATGTATAGAGAGGTTAAAATCCCCCACCCCGTCTTGAACAAGTCGAAGAAATTGAGAATGGAAAAATAACGGCGCACCTTGCCGGCACTGTTTTTCTTGTAGGTGATGCCGTTCTCGAAGAGGACTCCCGGATTATAAGGAGTCGGAGACATGTAGAAAAGTTCGAGGCCGAGGAGCCTTTTATCTTTGGCCAGATTATTAAGCTCCTCGGCAATGGAAATAATCGGATAGAAGTGTCCGCCAGTACCGCCGCCAGTAAAAAGTATTCTCATTTTTTATTTTAAGTTCCGCGAGACCGTGAGATAGAGAGTACGATGCCCACCTCGACCAAAGTGATGAAAAGAGAGGTGCCGCCGTGTGAGACGAATGGCAGGGTAATGCCTGAAAGCGGTATCACTCCGAGCATGGCGCCAATGTTGACGAATGCCTGTGACGTAATCATCATAACAATTCCGACCACTGTCAGTCTACCGAAGACGCCCGTCGTCTGGGACGCTATCTTGAAGCCGCGAGTGGCGAAAAGCACGAAGAGCAATAAGAGAAACACGGAACCGACAAAGCCGAACTCCTCCGCCGCCACCGCAAAAATAGAATCCCCTATCGGCTCCGGTAGATAAGTAAATTTCTGAACGCTCTGGCCGAATCCTCGGCCGAAGAGACCTCCGGAACCAACGGCGATAAGCGACTGCTGAACTTGGTAACTTGCCCCCTGGGCATCCGATTCTATGTCAAAGAAAGTGGTGATTCTCTGCATGACATACGGCCGCGTGGAAGCTAGAAGAGCCAGCCCCAAAAGAACGGCTACCATCACCATGAAGACGTAACGCCACTTCCCTCCCGCCACTACAAACATGGCCACGCCGGCTACAATGATAAGGACCATATTATCCGTATCGGGCTGATTGAGAAGAAGAACACCCGAGACGACAAATAAGATGAGGAGCGGTAGGAAGCCCCAGGAAAAAGTTTTTATTCTCTCCTTGACGCTTGCCGCCCAGGCCGCGAAATAGAGAATGAAAGCAAGCTTCAGTACTTCCGAGGTCTGGAAGGAAATGCCACCCACTATTATCCAGCGCCTGGCTCCGGCATGCTCAAAGCCTATGGATGGAAACAAGACCAGAATATTTAAAATGATGGCCAGGAGGAGGAGCCAGAAAGCGGACTTCTTCCAGAGCAGAGAGTCCAGGCGAGAGACAATTATCATAGCCGCCGTGCCAAGAAAGAGGCCGAAGACCGTCTGGGAAAAGGCGATGCTCGAATAGTTTGAAGTCTCTTTAGCTAGAAGAGCAAGAGACGCGGAACTAAATATAAAAAAACCGCCTACCGCCAAAGCAATAGAGATAAATAAAAAAGCTTTATCAACTTTCCTCCCACTCGCCATAATTATTCTAAATCATAGCACGGCTCTACTCCCCTCCCGCGGAAAACGCGGCTGTAATCGCGTATCGGGCATCAGCCGGGATTTCAAGGACGGTGGGAGGCAGGAATTTATTGACATATATTAGACCGACAAGCATTCCGACCATGATAGCTCCTCCGGCCACGGCCCTCGGGTGGTGCCGTCCTAGTCCCAGAAGAAGAACCACTGCAAAAAGCGAGGCTAGAACCATAAGCGCCAACTGGGTATAAGTACGCGGTGCAGAAACGATACGGGAAAGGACAGATGGAGCTGGGACGACTTCTACTTCCGAGCTTAGGACTTCCGGCTCTTGCCCTGTGGAACTATCAAGTGAAGCAGAAGGCGTCTGGATAGGTGGCGGTTGTTGGTTATTTGTTGTCAATTGGTAGGGCGCCGGCGAAGCAAAAAATTGCACTACAAAGACTGCCTCCCTACCTTCATAAGTCCCCACCGCCACACCGACACCAGTCTCCGTGTAGCGAGGCCCGAGCAGATTCATATTGTGGGTTGGAGAATTCTGCCAGGCTTTGACCAATTCCTCTGAATCGGAAAAATTGACTGCCAAATTCTCCCCCGCATATTGATACTCATAGCCGGCTTGTTCGAGCCAATACCAAGGCTCTGTCCCATCCGGACTGACGTGGGAGAAGTAGCCTTTCGCGGCCATGTCGAGAGCCTTGGCTTGGGCCGCCTTGGTTAAGACACTATCGACTTTCACCTCGGCCAACTGCCTTTCTGCCCTGGCGTTATTGGTCAGGAAAGTTACCACCGCCGGCAAGACCGCGGCCAGTTCTCGATGTAGTCGCGGCAAGACAAACGAGCCGAAAATGATGACTGATTGAAGGAGCGCAACCACTGCCATGGCGGCCAAAAGCGACCTGTACCGCAGTAAGTGGGGATGGTGATTATTATCGTAATGCGGGAGAAAGTGGCGTCTAAACCAATTATTCATTACCTTAACTATCAGCTTTAAAACATCCTAAGTCAACTAAAAATGACGGAGGTCAGACCTCCGTCATTTTTATTTGACAGAGTATTCTCCGCCTGTGACCGAGATGGTCGTTGTTCCACTAATTCCCGCAACCACGATCGCGCTCGACTCAACTACTGTGTTCAGAGCCACACCTGTCTGATCGATGAAGGTGAAGACGTCAGGAGTAGTGTCGTTGTCTCCCCCATTGCCATTGCCCTCCCCTACGTCATCGTTGATGACGCGTGAGAGGATGTGGCATTACACCTCTTGGCAAAGCCCAGAACGGTGGCCCTCTAGAGGCTTGAATCTGAATAAAAGAGTGATAGTATGGGAACCGTCATGAGAATACTGGTAGTCGAAGATGATATTAAGCTAGCCGAAGGCCTTGTTGAGTGGCTATCAAAAAAGGGTTGTGCTGTTGATATGGTCAATGACGGTGCCAAAGCCTTCACTAGAATCTCTCTCCTGCGTAACGATTATGACCTTGTCGTCCTCGACCTCACTCTGCCATCCATGAGCGGGAAAGATATTTGCCGCCAGATGCGCGAAGCAGATATCACCACACCCATTCTCGTCTTGACTGCCCGAGACGAAGTTGAGTACAGAGTGGAACTTTTGATGATGGGAGCGGATGATTATTTAATAAAACCTTTTTCATTTGAAGAACTTCTGGCGCGCATCAGAGCCATCCTCCGCCGGCCAAATAAAACAGTGCCAACTATTTTGAAAGAACTCGACATCGAACTTAATCCGGCTGACCGAACAGCCAAGCGCCGAGGTGTGACGCTCAATCTGACTCTCCGAGAATTCGGACTTCTCGAATATTTCCTCCGTCATCCGAATGAAGTCATCAATCGCGAAGACCTCATCACCCATTTGTGGGATTTCAATTACGAATCGTTCAGTAATGTAGTCGATGTCCATGTCAAAAACTTGCGCCAGAAATTGGACCGAGGGGTCTCGCCGAGTGTCCTTGAGACTGTCCGTGGTATCGGCTACAAACTCAACACTGAAAAGCGGGATACAAACTGATGAATACTCAAGATAAACAGGGTAAGGAGAAAAAAGAGGGCGACTTGACCCACGAGCTTCGCACTTCCCTTTCCATAATAAAAGTCAATAGCGAAGTGGCTCTTCTTGATGAAAACCTGGACCCCAAAGAGAAAAAGAGGCTCGAGTCGAACGTCAAAGAGGTCGACCGCATTGTCGGCATGCTCGGCCAACTGCTTGGCCCCCACGATAAATAGCCTATTTCCCCCCGTTTCTCTTTAAGACGTATTTGGCTGTCATTTCCCAGAGATGTTCTAGTTCAAAAGGCTTGGAAAGAAAGGAGTCGGCTCCTGCTTCCCTAGCGAGCCTCGAGGCATGAGGGTGGGCCGTTAGGATGATGATGGGGACATGCTTGGTCCTTTTATCATGCTTGAGTTCCCTTGCAATTTCTCGCCCATCTTGGCCTATAAGGGAGATATCGAGATAGATAAGATCCGGGGCTCCCTTCCTGACCCGTTCGATACCGGCAAATTTTTCGGCGACAGAGACATCGTAACCTTTCAATTCCAGCGCTTCCTGCATAATAAATAAAATACCCGGATTATCGTCGATGATGAGAAGCTTTTTCTTCGGGCGGAGAGGACGACTCATGAGTGTTTTTTATTATTGCCTTTGCCAAGAGGAAGAGTGAAGAAGAAGGTCGAACCCTTGCCCTCCTCGCTCTCGACCCACATACGCCCGTGATGGGCGTTGATAGTCGCTTTGGAAATATAGAGACCAATACCTAGGCCGAGAAAATTCTTCTTCTCTTTATTCCCAACTTGGAAAAAGCGGTCGAATATTTTTTCATGATGAATCTTGGCGATACCGATGCCGAAATCCTGGACACTGGCTCTGACCCTTTTCTTAAGAGGCGAGAGAGTAATAATTACCTTCGTGGCATCGGGAGAATACTTAATGGCGTTGACTATGAGGTTGATAAACACGCGACTAATGCTGTCGCGTCCACCTTTGACCTCGGCCCCGGTCTTGCCCTTAATGATGAGTTTGTGCTGGGGCGAGAGGAACTGACAACTCTTCACTACCTCAATGACCATGCTATCGAAATCAAAAGTTTTTTCTTCCACTGTAAATTTGTTGGCCCTGATTCTTGAGACATCCAGGAGATCGACCGCAAGCTTGGTCAAGTGCTCTATCTGCTGATTCATGCGCGCCAGATACTCGACGAGTACGGGGTCCTTGCTTCTCTCAAAACGCTTTCGGAGTATCTGCACAAGCACTTTAATTGTGGTCATAGGCGTTTTGAGTTCGTGGCTCGCTGTCGAGATGAAGTTGTCATTCCTCTGCTGGAGAAATCTATACTTGGTAATATCCTCCATGGCCAAGAGGATAAGTTCCTCGTCCTTTTCATCCTGCAAGAGCCGCTGACCGCTGAACAAAAGCACCTTCGGCCCAATAGCAGGAAAGTCAAAGGCAATCTCCAGGCCATGGAAGGAAGACTTCTTGGCTAGGAATTTATTGAGGGCTTCTCTCAATTGCGGTTTGTCCCACGTTTTATTTTTTAATTCAAAAATAAGTTTGCCTTCCGTGTTCTCCTGTGTGATGGGTAACATTCTATAGAATGCCGCGTTGGCGCTCTTGACCCGCAGGTTCCTGTCCAGAACAAGAAGCGGCTCGCGCATTGTGCCTAAGATGCCATGGGCGTAGGAGAGAGTATGCTTGAGTTGCGCTTGATACTCTCTTTGTTCAGTAATATCGGTCAGCGAATACACCACCATCTCGAGTTCCCCCTTTTTATCAAGTACCGGCTTAGCTCGGATAATCATCCAGGATTCTTTCCCGGTTTTTTTATGGACGAAATGGGCGGTGTATTCTTGCGGTTTTTTCTGGGCCATAGCGAGGACCACCGGAGACTTGTCCGCCGTATAAAGCACTCCATTCTCATCGGTGATTACGAAAGTTTCTAGCAGGCGCTTCCTCATGGAAGCCAGGTCCTTCTGGGCTAAAAGACTTCTAACGGACGGGTAGCCTAAATAATTGGCTCCCTGGATATTGGCATACGAGACTCTGCCACTCGGGACAAAAATAATGACCCCAATAGGCAAATTATTAATTGTCACATTGAGCAAATCGTTACCTAAATCGGTGTTTTTTTGAGTTTCTGGTTTGGTCGTTCTCATATTTTTTATCGGACACAAAGCTTCACATCTTCTTCATGGCTACGTTGCTACGCTTTAGCCTCGGGCGACGAAGTAGCACTAATTTATCAACTTAACCCCATCAATATATCATGACCCCAGCACAACAAGTACAGTGCCAAACAACATTAACAAGAGCTCATAAGGAATTTGGAAAAAGCCTCAATTCTTACGCTTTTTCCAAAGTGCACGACAGTTCCACGAGCGAAGACCTGGTCCAAGATACCTTTATCAAGACCTGGGGCTATCTGGTCAAGGGAGGCAAGATTGACGTGATGAAAGCCTTCCTCTACCACGTCCTCAATAACCTCATAGTGGATAAATACAGAAAACACAAGACTGCCTCTCTCGACACCATGCTTGAGAAAGGATTTGAACCAAGCGTCGACCATTCCGAACGTCTCTTCAATACTCTCGAAGGCAAGGCCGTTGTTCTCCTCATCAGACATCTCCCAGAGAAATACCAGAGGGTCATGAAAATGCGTTATGAACAGGACCTCTCGCTGAAGGAAATCTCCGCAGTGACAGGTCAGACGAGAAACACGGTAGCCGTCCAGATGCACCGAGGATTAAGACAGCTCAAAGGACTCTACAGAGAAGCAGAGCAAGCAGTAATCTAATGTATGCGGTTATTTTTTAGGAGAAATCTTCTTTTTGATTTTAAGCTGGGAAATTTCCTTGCCCAGGTTTCTGATGTGGAATTCCAGCCGGCGGGTCTCCGAAACGAGCTTGCTCTCAAGTTGGTTGGAGTGGAGAGCCAGTGTCTCGGCCACCACCATCATCTCCGTAATGTCTTCCATAGCCAGCATGATAATGGGAAGAAAAGCTTTGGAAGAGACACCCTCTTTGGGGTAAATGCGCCGGCCGTTTAATATCATAATCTTACGCCCAATAACCGGAAACTCGCGGGCCACCTCGAAGCCTTTGAAAAAAGTGTTATTGGGTAAAATTTCTTCAAGCAGTTTGCGCAGGGCCGGGATATTCCACTGGCCGTCTCCCAATCTGTAAATACTCCTGCCTTCGGTCTCCTTTTTATCCACCAGAAACGTGCGGTAAAAAGTTTCGTTCGCCGCCACTACCACGAACTCTTCGTCGAGAATGATGACCGGTTCGCGGACGATGTCCACTACCGTCTTGATGTAAGTCAAACTCTCTGCCCAGTTGATAGTTCTCATAACATAACGCCGTTTGAGCCTCCAAACCGTTGCAACAAAAAACCAC
>JBBDZA010000071.1:0-1604 GCA_040900425.1 Parcubacteria group bacterium | reverse complement strand
TTTTCGATCATCTCCACTCTAGCCTTCCGGTTTGCGTGGTCCATCTTCACTGTTATTAAATCGAGTTGCCAGTCGAGCTCCAAATTCTTTTCTAAAAGATAGGTTTGCATAGATCTGGACAAGCGCTTTAGTTTCCAAGGGTGCATATTGTCTTCCGGCCTAAACTCCCCTTCTGTTCCATGGGAAACATTGTCTAATGTTACACGCGAAACGCTTTTTACTTCTACAAAGTGAATTATATTGGACTTCTTGGCTATAATATCGAGCTCTCCCCACTTACGGGAATAGTTCCTGTCTATAATTTCAAAACCTTTTCTCTCGAGGTAATCACAAGCGATATTCTCTCCGATATCTCCTAGCTTTCGCTTTTCAGTTCTATTATCCAGCTTGCCTTGAGCTTTATTGTAGGGTTTCATGAATAACCTTAACTTTTAAGTTTCATATGAAACTCTTATTTTAAGAAAATGGCTATAATCAAAGACATTCCAGTAATCTATCTCTTAAATATATGTCTTTTAATACACATCTTCCACAAAGTTATCCCCAGTTTAGAGAATTTATGGTCTAATTACCCTTTAAATAAATCACGTTATGAAGATTTGATGAAGAAGCTTCATTTTGAGTTGGAACCCCTAAAGGACGCATGAGAGACAAAAATGTTACAAAAACCGCCAACAGACGAGCTGTTGGCGGGGCGATCCCTGCTTACAGCAGACGGACTGCCACAAAACGGGATCTACGGTAGCCTTCGCTCTTACGAGCTTTGACTGACCGAGGAAGTTCATTCCAGAAGAAGAGCAGGGCCGTGAGATGCACGGAACCAAAAATAAATAAAAGTTGAGGGTTCGTCATCCTTGCCCAAGCTCCTGAACCAGAATTCTCTTCCGGTTATCGGAATGTCTTCCGAAGAACGATGCCTGGATTCCAATCCCGGTCAGAGAACCGGAAATATCTACCAAGCGCCTGGCAACATTGTAACGTATAAAGGACAAACTAGTAAATGAGAGAGTTGGGGATAACTCTGCTATTTTGTCCTTTTATTTTACGGCTCTATTTAAGGGTTAATCGGATAGGGCAATGGTCCGAACCTAAAATACTGTCAAGTATCTCTATCGGTTTTATTTTACCGAGCATTTCGGGCGAAGTAAAAAAATAATCTATTCTCCAACCCACATTTCTCTCGCGGGCAAAGGTTTTCATATCCCAATAAGTATAGGCGCCGGCGAGATCCGGGTAAAAGTGGCGGAAAACGTCTATCCAGCCACTAGCTATGAGTTTACTCATCCAGGCTCTCTCAATAGGCAGGAAGCCAACGTGGGTCTCGTTTTCTTTGGGCCTGGCTAGGTCTATGGGCTGGTGGGCGACATTGAAATCACCGCATATAATAACTGGTTTCTTGTGCCCGCCCGCCTGTCCGGTGGCGGATAACTTATTTATGAAATCGAGCAGATGGTCATAGAAATCAAGCTTGTAGCGCAGGCGTTCAGGAGCCCCGCCACCGTTAGGGAAGTAGACGTTAACGATGATAAAATCCTTATATTCAGCCATAATTAGCCGGCCTTCTTTGTCCATTTCTTCAACTCCGATGTCACGTGAAACTTTTA
>JBBDZA010000070.1:0-11299 GCA_040900425.1 Parcubacteria group bacterium | reverse complement strand
TTTTTCCAGAATATGAATGTTGGTACGGACATTGAGATGTAGAGTTTGCCTCGTTGTAAAAAAGAGATAAATAAGTAAAGCCGCCTGGGCCATGACCAAACCGGCAATTACCCCGAATACGTTCATACCGAGGAGGATTAGGCCTGCAGCCAGCACAAGGCGACCCCCTGAAGAGATGATTCCACCCACTGAAAGTTCCCAGAACCTTCCACTACCCTGCAGATAAGCATTACGGAATGTAACAAGAGAAGTTAGGGGAAGCATGACAACTAAGCCCAATAGTAAATATGGAGTTGAGAAATTAAGAAACTCTCCCAACGGGGATAAAAATAGGAGTACCGCTAATACCGCCACCGCCACAACGTATAAAGCAATTTTCTGCAATTCGCCGATGATGGCATCGCGCTCTACTCGATCCTCTAGATTAGCGGTGATGTTGACCACTACTATGGAGAAGGCTGTGAAGATGACTCCAGCCTGGGCAATGAGAGAAATAAGAGCCTGAACATCACCGAAATCAGAGGGAGCCAAGAGCCGACCAAGGACAGGGTGGAAAAGATAATTAAGAACAGCGACAATCATCGAACCGCTGAAATAGATTGCGTACCTCTTCAGAAACAAATCACTTTGAAAATACTTTAGAACACCCGGAGCCGCTTTTTCCATTCAAATACCGTACATCATTTTTGACCAAAAGGCAAGGTTAATTGTTCTTTATTATTGTCAAATGAATTCTGGGGTTAAACCTGCTTATGACCCTTAACAACATAATTTGGAATGTTCTTGACTTATCCACGTCTATGAGTATATTAGTGGGCTCGTTAAGTAAGTCTGAAAATGGTACAATATGCGTGTGAATAAATCCAACAGGAAAGAAAAAGGGTTGATTGAATTTACCATGTTCGAAGAGGGCGGACGCTATATTGCCGTGTGTTTAACCTTCGACATTGTTTTGGAAGGAGATGATCCAACTATTCTCAAGAGAGATATAATGAAAGCTGCTCAATTGCATCTACAGACCGTTGGAGAGTTAAACATGTCAGATGAATTATTAAACAGGAAAGCTCCAAAAGAGTACTGGAAAAAAAGAGGAGGATTACTGCCACTATCTAAAGCACAAAACGTCTCTCTACCGGCAAGCTATGAGGTTACCACTTATTCAGCTAGAAACGGAATCTTAACCGCTTGCTAATATGCCTAATGGATTGAGAAACTGGTCGTATCGTGATGTAACCAAGTTTCTCAAGGAAAAGGGCTTCTCTTTCCACAAAGAATTAGATGGTTCTCACGAGTCTTGGGTAAATTTAGAAACCCAATCTATCGTTAATGTTAACAGCACGAGTAGCGCATATCCTCCTAGAACATTAGAAACAATGATTAGACAGTCTAAACTTGATAAAAAGACCTGGAGAAATTGGAACAAGTAAAAGACAAGGTTACGTAATGGTCGACCTGGTGTGTCGACCTGGTCGACCTGGTGTGTCGACCTGGCAGGTCGACACGCCTGTTAATTCCCCAGGTTAATTGCTTTTATTGTCAAATGAATTCTGGGATAAAACCCGCCTGTATCCCTTATCAACATACATTATAAGAATCCTATAGGATTCTTATTATGTATCAGGAAATTATGTTTCTAGGGTATATGCGTCGTTAAACCTGTGCATAATCTGTGTATAGGCTGGGTATAGGCTTTTTCTCGCCATAAGCATTCCAAGTGCTTTCGACCATCTCTTTAAGGCCAAACTTGGCGCTCCATCTCAAAATCGACTTAGCTTTAACAGAGGAAGCCACTAAGGAAGCTACGTCTCCTTCCCTCCTCTTAATTATCTTATACGGCACTTTCCTGCCGGAGGTTCTCTCGAATTCCTTAACTATTTCCAAGACCGAATACCCCTTTTCACTCCCTAGATTAATAATGTGAGAGCCTTTGACTTTCAAAGCCTTCTCGTGGGCATCGGCGATGCCACTGACATGGACGTAATCCCTGATGCCAGTCCCGTCTTTGGTCTTATAATCCCCTCCAAATATTTCGAGAACCTTTTGCCTGCCAGAGAGCACATCAGCGATGACATTGAAAATATTCTTGGCCTTCGGGTCTATATAATGTAATCCCCCATCCCCCGCCACATTGAAATATCTCAAGGCCACATATTCTATACCGTTTAATTTCCTTGCCCATTCTAGAAGTTCTTCTCCTGCAAGCTTGGTATAACCGTAAAAGTTGGTCGGATAACAGGCGTGGTTCTCATCGATTAACCCCGACTTCGGCTCTCCGTAAACAGCGGCCGAGGAGGAAAACACGAACTGCTTTACTCCCAACTTGGGAGCAATCTTAATAAGATTCATCACTCCAGTGATGTTATCTTGGTACAGCTCCGGCCTCGCCATCGATTCTCCAGCATCTTTAAGCGCGGCTAAATGCATGATGACATTAAACTTCTGCCCCTTTAGCTTCTTTTCCAAAGCGGGCAGATCGAGAATATCTGATTTATGGAAAACAGCCCTTTTATCTACCAATTCTTTCCTTCCTTTATACAGGTTGTCTATGACAGTGACTTTGTGCCCGCTAGCGAGCAGTTTCTTAACCGTGACACTACCAATGTAGCCGGCTCCTCCAGTCAATAAAATTTTTTTCATATTAGAGTAATTTAACTTACCAAGACCAGAATGACTCCGGTGATGGCACAGATAACGGAAACAATCCAATAGCGCATGACCACTTTCTCTCTCGGCCAACCCATCGCTTGGAAATGATGGTGTAGAGGAGCAACCTTGAAAACTCTGTATTTATTGAAAAATTTATAGGAAGTGATTTGGATGATAACTGAAAGCGTGGTCACGACAAGCGGAAAAGCAATGACAGGCAGTAAGAGCACAGCATCAGTTAAAAAGGCGATGACTGAAAGGACAACTGTCAGCGCCATCATCCCAGTTTCCCCCATGTAGAACCGCGCCGGCGGCACATTGAACCAGAGGAATGCCAATATGCCACCGGCTATCGCACCGGAGAGAGCAGATATATCTATCTGATTATTGACGAAGGCAATGATAGCAAAAGCGGTGAAGGTCGATGCCAAGACTCCCCCGGCCAGCCCGTCTAGACCATCGATGACCGAGGTGGAGAAAGTAGCAAGCATCACTATGATAAAAAATGGGATGAAAAGAATGCCCAACTCCCAATTGCCATCGACGAAGGGAACGCTTACGGAGCGAAAATCGAGCTTGTAGTAGAACCAGAGGCTGATAACAAGGCCGATGAGAAGAACGAGAACAATCTTGAACTTGCGGTAGATGAGAGCATCTCTAACATATTTGCCTATGTCGGAGATATTGAGAATGTCGTCTAGGAGGCCCAAGAAAGCGGCAAAGAAAAAGGCGGCCAGAGGCACCAGAGTCTGGGACCTGGAGAAGAAGTTTAACTTCAGGGTTATGTCAGAAGGATAGACCAAGGAAAGCAGGTAGATAACGCAAACTGCGAAAAGAACGGAAACCCAGATAATGACTCCGCCAATCCTCGGAGTACTCGTCTCTGACGAAGTGTTGTGAATGTTGTTGAAAGTCTCGGAGGTGTCGGCCGCGGTCCTCGGTTGCTTTTTCCACATCTTGTACCGATAGAAATACTTGGTGAAAAAAGGAGTAATGACTATCCCCAGAAAGAAGGTCAGGACAGTCGGGAAAATAATCTTAAGGATGTCGTCCATTATAGTGGTTGGCCTGCCTCTAGAGGCACGCGCTCGATGAAGACATTGTGCCAGATAGCGAGTGCCAGGAGGAGATAGATTTTTCTGGCATTGTCCTTTGACTTGGAGAGGTGGTCGTCTATGAGTTTCTGGATATAGCCGGTATTCATATGAGCCTTAATATATGGATTCTCAAGAATAGTATCATAGACTCCCGCCCTATCTCTAGTCAGCCAATCTCGCAGCGGTGTTGGGAAACCAAGCTTCTTACGCAGGCGGACAGACTCCGGTAAAACTTTTTTAAACGCTTCGCGCAAAAGATACTTGGTGACGCCGCCTCTCCATTTAAAGCTGTCTGGAAGCTCTGAAGCGAGTGTTGCTACAGAGCTATCTAAAAATGGCACTCTCAATTCGAGCGAATGCGCCATGGTCATTTTGTCAGCCTTGGCCAAGATATCCCCGACAAGCCAGGTGTGGATGTCGATGTACTGCATCTTGGCTGATTCACTTAGATTTCTGGCCTCTCTATAGAGGTTCTCGAGAGATAGAGATGCGGGCACAGAGGCTTTCCACAGTTTTCTGGCTTCTTCTTTGTCGAACACAGAGGCATTGCCTATGTAGCGCTCTTCGAATTTCTGACTGGCGCGTCTGGCATAATTCTTGCCCTTAAATTCAAATGGCAGACTGGTGATAAAGTAGAGGAGAGAGGCTGGTAACCAGGCAATTTTCCGCCTGGCAAATGGCTCCAGATAGATGTTGTAACCGCCGAAAAGCTCGTCAGAGCCTTCCCCAGAGAGCACCACTTTGACATGTTTAGCCGCCTCCCTGGCTAGGAAATAAAGCCCCAGAGCAGAGGGATCGGCCACTGGCTCATCGAAGTGCCATATTGCTTTGGGTAAGTTTTTAAAGTATTCACTAGCGCTTACGGTAATCTCGTGATGGTCACTCTCAAGCGCTTCCGATGTCTCCAACGCTTCTTTACTCTCACTTAACGACTCGAAGCCGACCGTAAACGTTTTAATTTTTTCTTTTCCCCGAATTTTTTGCATTAGAGTGGCGATGATACTTGAATCTATGCCCCCGGACAAAAATGAACCGACAGGCACGTCGGCTATCATGTGATGCGAGACGGAATCCTTCATAGTCTCCAAGATTTTTTGTCTGGTCGCCTCCTCATCAAGTGAATCGTCAGGCTTAAAGGCAAACTGCCAATACTTTTTTATCTCTGCTGTGCCGGTCATCAGATCTACGGTCATGGAGTGGGCGGGTGGTAATTTGAAAACACCCTTGAAGAATGTTTCTTCAAGCGGATTGTATTGGAAAGACAGGTAATTAAAAACTGCCGCATCATTGACTTCCCTCTTAAATCCATCGAGGTCAAGAAAGCTTTTTATCTCCGATGAAAAGGCGAGAATCTGGTTTCCATTTTCCCAATAGTAAAGCGGCTTGATACCGAAGAAATCTCTCGCAAGTATTAGTTTCTGCTTTTCTTTGTCATAAATAGCCAAAGCAAACATCCCGCGCAGGCGAGGAAGACTCTCGAGACCATGGACCTCAAACATTTGTAGAACTACTTCCGTATCGCTTTCGGTCTCGAAGCTGTGGCCGGCTTTCTCAAGCTCGGCCCGGAGTTCTTTGTAGTTATAAATCTCCCCGTTGAAGAAAATCAGAAACCGGCCGTTAGCCGAAGCTATCGGCTGTTTACCTTTGGCGAGGTCAATGATTGAAAGCCGTCTCATCCCGAGAGCCACTTTCTCGTCGCTAAAATAGCCCTCGTCATCAGGACCACGATGCTCGATGGCCAGGGTCATCTTCTTCGTGGCCTCGGCCTCTTTGGGATTGATTATTCCTGCTATGCCACACATAAATTAGTTATTTATATATTCCATCACTGCCGCCACGAGATTGCGCGCGTCTTCGAAACGTCCTTGTTCGGTAGAACCGAGAATGGAGATGATAAATGGCCGGCCTAATTCAGGGTCGAAAGCTATCACTAAATTACCACCAGCCGTATCGGTAAAACCGGTTTTAGAAGCCATCAGCCCGGGAATTTCGCCCGCCATACTATTGGTATTTTTACCAATGTGAAGATGATTATCTATGGACTGGAAAGTGGCGACAGTCTCTCTCGTAGACTCGAGTAATTCAGGATGAGAGAGAAGGATGTATTCGAAAAGAGCGCTCATGTCCCTGGCACTGCCATAGGCCCCGCCTTTAACTTCCGATTCGTCCAATCCAGTTTCATTAGAGAAATAGGTGTTCTTGAGACCAAGCTCGCCTGCCTTGCTGTTCATCTTGACGACAAAGTCATTGATGATTAGAGAAGAAGTGGCATTGGCTCTGTGAAGTGCACCAAGGGAAAGAGCTACAGCCCGCATGCCATCGTTTGACGAGGTCAGCAGGGAAAAATCCAAGATATCTTTAAGAGACCATCTTTCGTCCCGGAATAGTCCGCTATCCCCTTCCGTCATGAGTGCTTCAGAGCTGATAGTAACCGTGCCATAAAGCGGGCTGGAATCTTCCGCCACCACGGCAGACATAACTTTAGTCAGAGAAGCAAGTGGTAGGCGGACATCTTCATTTTTGGCAAAAAGGGTTGTCCCAGCCCTGACATCGTAGACATAGACAGCCTTGGCATTGACCTCAATTTGGGGAAATGGAATGGTGGCCACTTGTGTGGGGACTGACTTATCATCCCGTTCCACCTTGGCACCCCAGACTAGAGAAACGATTAGGAAAAATAAAAGGGTCGCCGCAAGGAGAAAGAAAAGCTTTATTTCAGGATTACGGTTGGTGGAAAATAGGTCACTCATCTTGGTCTCTTGGCGTATTTTTTACAAATTCTTCAAGTTTATCGAAAGCCTTATCATACTCCGGCAGATCTTGGCGCCGCTTGATACCCAAGTACTCCAAGAGTTTGAGGGTGGCCTTGTAGCTATAACTCCGGCCGGCTGCGCCCAGCCCAGGAGTTGCAGGTTCCGAGCGCTCTATGAGTCCGCGGACCATAAGAGAGCGGAGAATAAACCCTGAATTAACTCCTCTAATGTGGTCAATCTCACGGCGTGAGATCTGACCTTTATAAAGAACCAGAGCCAAAGTTTCAAGACCGGCTCGGCCAAGCTCGCGCGACAATTCTTCCTTTTGCAATTTCTCGATAAGCTCACTTGCATCTGGGTGGGTACCGAGGCTGACTAGTTCATTGTCCGAAACGATGACCAGCCCTCGGCTTTTGTAAGAATCGCCCAGTTCAACAAGTGCTTGGCGGATGGCTTCCGATTTTTCTCCCAGCAATTTACCCAACTCGGCTACTGTTACCGGTTCATTTTTGAAAAAGAGTATCGCTTCTATTTTTGATTCTAAATTCATTTTTATCTAAGCGTAATTAGGCACACCGACTGTCTCGCTTTCCATTTCGATATCACCGCTTCCTTCTTGTGTGACGCGGATGGCTCCGCGCTTGACCAACTCAAGCATCGCCAGGAACCCCACGATTATGGAAACCTTTTTCTCATACGTCATTTTACCCCTAGATCCCGCCACCGGACCGGCGGGCAGGCCGTGGAATTCTCTAAATTTCACCCGGCTGGCCTGCGAAATTCTCACTGCAAGCTTCTCTATCATTTCTTCCAAACTGATGACCTTTCGGACAATCACTTTTGTTAGCACCTCCTTCTTCGGCAGAGATTCTATAACCCTCTCGAGGGCCAATAAGAGATTGGTGGTATCTGTCTTGGAATCCGGAGAGAACACTATTGTGGGATTCTTGCTAGGGGTCTTCTCAAAAATTATCTTCTTGCCGAAAATGTTTTTCAATCCCCCTGACAGTTCTTTTACTCTCGCGTAGAGCACCAGTCGCTGTTCGAGGTCCTGAATACTTTCCTCTTCCTCATCCGTCAGCTTAATCATTGGCAGAAGCGAACGGGATTTAATGAGCATGAGAGTCGAAGCCACTACAATAAATTCAGCCGATTCGTTTATGGGAAACTCTTCATGCCCCTCCAAATAGCGGATAAAGTCGTCAGTCACCCGAGCCAGCGAGACGTCGTTTACAAATAACTTCCTCTTAGTCACGAGGTCGAGAAGAAGGTCCAAAGGACCTTCGAAAACTTCCGTCTTTACCGTGTAGAGTAGCTTATCCACTCGTCTACTATAGCGTTTTTAAGCCCTATTTTCAACGTTCTTGAGGTTATTCGGATATGAAGCCGCCCGCCTGCAAGCTCCAGAGTCTCTTGTAAAGACCTTTTTCTTTTACCAATAGATCGTCGTGGCTACCATCCTCTACTATCTGACCTGACTCAATCACGATAATTCTATCCATTTTACGAATGGTAGATAGGCGATGGGCAATGACAATACTGGTCTTGCCCTTCATTAGTCTGCTTAAGGCATCTTGTATTAAAGACTCGGAATAAGAGTCGAGGCTTGAAGTCGCTTCATCGAGCACCAGAATTGGCGCGTTTTTGAGAATAGCCCTAGCTATGGCCACTCTCTGACGTTCACCTCCGGAAAGCTTTATCCCCCTCTCTCCAACCAAAGTGTCGTATTTAAGAGGAAGAGTTTCTATAAACTCATCACAGTGGGCCAATTTGCTCGCTTCTATCACTTCTTTATCAGTAGCATCGAGCCTTCCGTAGCGAATATTTTCCAATAAAGTCCGGTGGAACAAGACGGGGTCCTGTGGCACAAGGCTAATATTTTGTCGCAAGCTCTCCTGTGTCACATGTTGGATGTTATGGTTATCTATTGATATCGAGCCGGATTTCAAATCGTATGTTCTCAACAGAAGCTTGACTATCGTTGATTTACCAGCGCCTGAAGGGCCGATTAGGGCCACCTTCTCCCCGCTACCAATGGATAAATCCAGTCCATCAATCAAACCTTGTTTTTCGTTGAAGCTAAATGATGCTTTTCTAAATTCAACTTTCCCCTCTTTTACTTCGAGAATAGTGGCGTCTGGCTGGTCCTTCACTTCATGAGGCGTTTCTAAAATTTCCACCATCTCTTTTGAGTCGGCGAGGCTTTCATAGAGATTTCTTATAATTTTACCCAAATCCCACAGTCGATGAGCTATGCCTAATATATAAACCTGAATAAGTACAAAAGTGCCGATGGTTATAAGATTGTTTTGCCAAAAACGGACAGCGTAGTAAAAGACGAGAAATTCCACAATAACAATCAGTCCGCCCTGTACACCGTCTACAATATTTCCGAGATTCCAAGTAAATCTTTGGATTCTGGCCTGGTTTTTAGTAACATTTTTAAAAGACAGAGATTCACTGCCGAAATTGGTAAAGTGAGTAATGGCAGTTTGGTTTGCGACATCATCAGCTAGGAGAGCCGTGGTGGCCGAATCGGCTTTGGCAGACTCCAGATCATATTTTAATTTCCATTTGGAGAAGAAAAGGTTAAATATCATGACTAAGACTATCCACCCGATGATAATGGAAGAAATTATCGGCTCATGGAACCAGACTATCACTATGACTCCCACTACGTTGATAAAAAGAGGGATAATATTGAATACCAATGTGTCGTAGAGTCGTTCAAACGAACGGCTGAAGCGGCCCACTCTTTGGACTAATGCCCCGGTAAAGTTACTGGCAAAGAAAGACTGGGAGTGATTGATCATGTAGTCGAAAGACATCTGCTTTAACCGAGCCATAGTCTTAGACTCGAAATCGTTCAACACAAACATAGCGGCTCTGAAAAAGACCCATACTACCCCATGGATTATAAGGATGATAACTAGAAGCTTAACAAGCTGCGGTGCAAGAGAGTCCCTGTTTCCTTCCGTGGCCAAAACATCGAAAAATTGCTTGTACGCCAGCGGCACTACCAAATTCAATACGCCCACAATCGAGAAAGCGAATATGGTGAAAAAGAACGCGCCCTGCTGTGGTCGTACTGCCTGCCAGAAAACCTTCAATACCTGTAGCAGACCGACTTTAGAAATATCGGAACTTTTCATAAAAAATTATGACGGAATCGCTACTATAACACGAAATTAACCCTGTTTCCAATAAGATTACGGGACGCATATGCCCTAGAGACATAATTTCCTGATACATTATAAGAATCCTATAGGATTCTTATAATGTATGTTGATAAGGGATACAGGCGGATTACGGGCTGAGTCCCTATTTAACTATCTTCAAACGAAGCTCTTTAAGCTGTTCTTCAGAGATTCCAGAGGGTGCATTCATCATGAGGTCCTTGCCTTCGCCGGTTTTGGGAAAGGCAATAACTTCACGGATATTGGGTTCACCCTGCAGAATCATCATCAGTCGATCAAAGCCCCAGGCGATACCGCCATGCGGTGGAGCGCCAGATGAAAGAGCCTTGAGCATATGGCCAAAATTATTATTAATCTCCTCTTCTGAATAACCGAGTATTTCAAAAACTGACTTAAGAGACTCCGGGTCATGGTTCCGGATACTGCCCCCGCCGATCTCATAGCCATTTAGTACGATGTCATACTGGGCGGCAACAATCTCACCAACATTTTCTTTATTTTTTAGATTATTGGCGTGTTCTGGTGCGGCGGCCGAAAAAGGATTGTGCGTAAACGCCCATTTCCCTTTACCCCCCTCAACCTTCTCGAAAAAAGGAAAATCCACTATCCAGCAAAATGCCAGGAGGTCAGGGTCATCTTTGTCTGTACGAATATCCGGTCTGTCGGTACCATATTGATCCATAGCCTCTTTGTAGGAAATTCTCGGGAACGGAATCTCTTGGATTTTCTTCTCTGGATAAAGTTTCTCTATTATTTCGATGAGCAATTTTTCGTTTAAAGCCATGACATCTTCTCGTGAGACAAAGCTCATCTCTACATCAAGCTGGGTAAACTCAGGCTGGCGGTCGCCACGAGTGTCCTCATCTCTCATACAGCGAACTATCTGGAAATAGCGCTCCACACCGGACACCATCAGAAGCTGTTTATACTGTTGCGGAGATTGTGGTAAAGCATAGAAATTCCCAGGGTAAAGGCGTGCGGGGACAATGTAGTCCCGCGCTCCTTCCGGAGTAGATTTGGTAAGGTAGGGCGTTTCTATTTCTAAGAATTTTTCGTTGTCCAAGAAATCCCTCACTAGCTTAGCCACTTTGTGCCGCATCTTAATATTTTTCTGCATTCTCGGACGGCGAAGATCCAGATAGCGATATTCCAGCCGGTGCTCATCCCCTATCTCTCGTCCATCTGAACTAACATCTATTGCCGGAGTTTCGGCTTTATTTAAGACGTGTATAGATAATACTTCTAACTCAATGTCTCCATTGTCTTCTTCCGAATTCCTGTTTTTCTCCGGGCGTTCATTCACCTTTCCTTTAATTTCCACTACCCATTCGGAACGTAAAGATTTGGCAGTTTCCATCGCCTCAGCATTGGGCAGAACAACTGACTGCACTTTACCCGAAACATCCCTAATATCGAGAAAAATAAGCTTCCCCTGGTCTCTTCTTACATCTACCCATCCAGAGACGGAAACTTCTTCATTCTTTTTATTCTTTAAATCTTTAATGAGAGTTCTTTCCATTTTATTAAAGTTTAAGACCCACTTTTTCCCTGACTTCTTCCATCTTCTTCTCTGCTCTTTCTCGGGCCACTTTGCCCCCCCACTTCA
>JBBDZA010000069.1:0-11400 GCA_040900425.1 Parcubacteria group bacterium | reverse complement strand
GCGGCCAAGCACTCTCTCGACAGGAAGACCCAGATAGGCACCGCCGACCGCTCCGAAAAAATCCGCACTTATAACATCCTGCAAGACCGCATCACCGACCACCGCATCAAGAAGTCCTGGCACAATATCGAAAAGATATTCGGTGGCCAAATAGACCCCATCCTAGACGCCACAGCCGAGTCCCTTCAAGGAGGAGCTGTTGTGTAAGGACAACCTTTCTGCTAGACTTATTGGCCATGAAGGAAACAAGCGAGACTCATCCGAAAGCGGGCGACAAGGGCGCGCTAGACGCTCTTTTTTCTGTCGGAGCTCACTTCGGCTTCGTCAGGTCAAGAAGGCACCCCTCGGCCAAGCCTTTTATCTTTGGCTCTAAGAACAATCTGGAAATCTTTGATTTGGAAAAAACTAATAAAGAACTAGAAAAAGCGGCCGCCTTCGTGGCTCAAAAGGGTGCCGAGGGGGCGGTAGGGCTCTGGGTCGGAGGTAAGAGCGAGGCTAGAGAAGCAGTGAAGAAGGCGGGACTGGAGCTCGAAATGCCTTACGTCGCCGGCCGCTGGATTGGCGGGACATTGTCCAATTTTGCCGAGATAAAGAAGCGTATAGCAAGACTCGAAGAATTGACAGGACAAAGGGAAAAAGGCGAGCTTGGCAAATATACCAAGAAGGAGCGCCTTCTCTTCGATCGCGAGATTGAGAGGCTCACCATCTATTTCGGAGGACTATCACAATTGAAATCTATACCAAAATTTTTAGTAGTTATTGACCCCAAAAAGGAATACATCGCAGTGGCGGAAGCTAAGAAAACTGGCGTACCAGTGGTGGCTTTAGCCGGCTCTGATTCCAATTTATACGAAATTGACTACGCCATTCCTGGTAATGACTCCTCAAGGCAGAGCATCGCTTTTATTCTTCAAGAACTCTCAAGCGCCTATAAGAACGGCAAGGCAAAAGCAGAGAAAGAGGCCCGAACTAATCCAGAGACTGGTGAACCTGTAAAAACAGAACCACAATCCTAAAGATGATAACCGTAGAAGAAATCAAAGCTCTGCGTGAAGAGACTGGCCTGTCCATAATGGAGTGCCAGAAAGCGCTGGAGCAGGCGGGAGGCGATAAGGAGAAGGCGATAGCCATCCTTAAGGAAAAGGGGGCGGAAATAGCCGCCAAAAAAGGCGGCCGCACTCTCGGTTCAGGCATTGTGGTATCCTACATACATGCCGGGGAGACGGTCGGGGTGATGCTCGAACTCCTTTGCGAAACTGATTTCGTGGCTAAAAATCCGGAATTCAAGTCGGTTGCTCGTGACATCGGCATGCACATAGCAGCCATGTCTCCAGCAAACACGGCAGAGCTCTTAGAACAGCCTTTTATAAAAGATCCGAGCCGGAAGATAAGCGACCTCATCAATAACACCGTGCAGAAATTCGGCGAGAGGACCGAAGTGGGACAGTTCGTTCGCTTTTCACTAAGTTAAAGCTTCACTATAAATCGCTAATATGATGCCCATAGCCATCTTTGGAATCTCTGGCCTCTCCATCTGCCTCCTTCTCTTAGCTAAGAAAATGGGACACAAAAAGAAAAAATATTTTTTTGTCTTAAGGATTATCTCCAAAGGAGATGCCCGTATCCGGGAGTATTATCACCGCCTGCTCCACCTCTATTCGGAAGGCAAGGAAAAAGCTGTCTTTCTTCTAGAAAAACAACTTCCTATCCATTCTAAAAATTCCAAGAACAAACTGGTGGCTTATCTGAAAAGAAGAAGAGAACAGTATCTGGCCAGTCTAAGGGATTCCAGGCTCTTGAAAAAATCGGACGGACTTTCAGAATTTTTTCAGAGCCTCTCCAGCCTCGAAAAGGGTCATGGGAAAATACACGACACTTTCGAGAGTGGTTCTCAAAATGCTGAAGAAAAGGTAAAGTAAGATATACGCCGGGATAGCTCAGTTGGTAGAGCAGGGCTTTTGTAAAGCTCAGGTCGGAGGTTCGAGTCCTCTTCCCGGCTCCATTAGTCTTCCGAAGTAGAAGTTGCCATCGCTTTTAATTCTTCCGCCCGCTTCGCCAGGTCCGAAAGCGCCGGTACAGCTTCTTCTAGGTCTTCCACAGACCGGAAGCCATGATAAGGAAGGCCATTAATTATAAGTGCTGGTAAATCCGGTTTAACCTTATATATAGAAATGAGGGTATCAATAGCTCCGACATCAAAGTGATAATCGAAAGAGTAGACACGAAGTTCGGGATACTTGTCCCGAAGGGCTGTCAGAACGTACCCCATTCTCTCGCAATCCTCGCAGGCCTCCCGGGTAGAGTAGAAATAGAGAATGAAGGTGGGTTTAATGGCGCATTTTTCTGTTAGCCTCTTCATTAAAAGATAGTCTTTAATCTCGAGGAGAAAGTAGGAGCGCTTTAGATAATCGAAGTCCCCAGTGTTGAGTTCAGTCTGATTTTCGGCATAGATAAGCTTCTCACCAATAGAACCAAGTTCCTTGGAGAGAAAACCTGGGCCGATATCACGACAAGAGGTCTCTTCGAGAAGGGCGAACTGGGTCTCCGATGAGAGAATATCAAGAGCGATACGGTTCTCTATGTTCCTGACATCATCGAGTTTCTTTTGACCAATGAGGTTCGAAACATAAATGGCCGTACCGAAGATGGCGGCAGTGATACTGAAGGCTACCAGATATTTCTTCGAATTTATCATGGATTGTTTTCTGTAACTATTTCCAGCTTACCTGCTTTCTAAGAAGAGTGTTGAAAACGGCTTTGGCAAGCCACAGGGGCACGATAAAGATGTAAATCAGGAGATAGTAGAATACACCTCTCGAGAGCCTGGCTTTGCCTTCTGCCAGCTGGAGGGACAGATACAGGATAACCAAGGTCAGGAGGACTGCGGTCAGGGCCAAGATGGAAACAACACTCGTATTGAGAAAGAACCAGTCGAAAGAAGGTAAGGTCGCATTCCAATTAAATCCTACAGTGCGATATCTGACAAAGGTATCAAAAGCGCTCGTTAAATTTTTCCAGACGGCGCTCGCGGCTATAAAAAGAGTGGAGAAAATAGCGGAAGTGGCTACTGGCAGAATGAAGAGGCCAATATGACCGTATTTCTTGTTGAAGAACATTTCACGGTAATCTATGGCGTTGTTCAGAAAGCCATATGTCCAACGTACTCTTTGTTTATAGAGAGCTGGGAAGTGAGTGGGTGCGACCGTATAGACATGGGCACCGTGGGAGTTAACAATTTTATAACGGTTCTTCTGCAGGCGGAGTGCCATCTCCAGGTCCTCTGTATGGTGAGCTTGGGCGTAACCGCCCAGTTCGTGGAAGACCCTGGTTCTGAAGATGGAAAATGGCCCAGGAGTGACGTAAAGTGCTCCGAGAGATGAGAGCATTCGGCGTAGGAAAATACCCCAGCTGTATTCTATCTTCTGGACATATTGCAAGATACTTTTAGGCTCGAAGACCTTGATGGAAGGAGTGACCGCCATGATACTTTCGTCGTCGAAGAACGGCACTATCTTCTTGAGAGCCTCTTCGGCAACAAAAGAATCAGCATCCAAACAACCGACCAATTCGCTGTCCACTTTTTCCAAAGCCATATTGAGCGCTGTATGTTTGCCTCCATTTTCCTTGCTTAAAATGCTTATCTGCGGATAGCCTTGGAACTTGTTTATCTCTCGCGCTGTACCGTCTGTCGAACCATCATCCACCAAGATAATCGAAAGCTTGTCTTTGGGATAGTCGATGTCGAGGAGGGATTTAACGGTGGCAAACAAAGTTTTCTCTTCATTAAAACAAGGTACAATAATAGTCACGGTCGGGAACCGCTTGATATTCTTACCGATGTGCTTTTCCTCGAGAATGAGCTCCTCCCGCACCTCCAGATAAGTAATAAGAAGGAACACCTCAAAGAAGAGGGAGATGAAAAGCGAGCCATACAAAATAAGCGTCTGGGTCTCTGCCATTCTAGTAAAAGTTACTATACCATACCATATAAAGTCATGTTAGAAAACATAGTCATCCGTTCAGAGGAAGAGGAGAAACTGCGCCAAGCCCTTGAGAAAAGGGGTGATGCCGAGGCTCTACGCCTCAAACGCTTCTTGGATATGCCCGACTTGTCGCGCACGCCCTCAAGTCTACTGGGAGAAATCGTCAATCGCACCCTCAAAGTCAAAAAATTTGAGGGCTTCGATATCATTAAAGTACCAGAGATCAACAATACAGAGATTTTATTCGATCTCTTCAACATGCCGCCAGGCCATCCTGCTAGAAGCAAGTCAGATACCTATTATGTAGACGAAAATCATGTTCTGCGAACTCATGATACAGTCTTCTGGTACTACTATCTCAATCATCCGTCCATCAAGGAGAAGATTAAAAATAACGAAACCCTGGGAGCGATCTGTTTCGGCAAGGTTTATCGTAAAGACGAGATAGACCGCACCCACATGAATGTCTTCCACCAGATAGGCGGGCTGTATCTGGTTCCTGATAACAAGATGACGGTCAAACCAGAAGATCTCAAAAGCGTTCTCACGGAAGTGGTTCAAAACATTTTCAGCAAGGACACCAATTTCCGCTTCTACGACCACAACTTTCCATATACAGACCCCAGTTTTGAGATGGAAGCCGAAATAAAGGGCAAATGGGTGGAAATGCTGGGCTCGGGTATGCCCAAGAAGGAAGTCCTAGCTAACTTCGGTCTCTCCGGCTATCACGGTTGGGCCTTCGGCTTCGGCCTCGAACGGCTGGCCATGATGTCGATGGAACTGCCAGACATCCGCCTCTTTTGGTCCACCGATGAAAGAGTCAAAAAGCAATTGAAGCTTGGAACCAAATTTAAAGAGGTCTCCAAATTCCCACCGGTGGTGCGCGATATCTCCTTTGTGGTGGATAAAAACTTCGTGCCCAATGACTATTTTGATGTCATCCGCGATATCGGTGGCAATCTCATAGAACAAGTCGAGCTTTTGGACAAATACGAGAACGCGGAAAAGTTCGGGGAAGGGAAGTTAAGTTACACTTTCCGGGTCACTTATCGTAGTCTAGAAAGGACCTTGACTAATGCTGAAGTTAATGGTTTAAATGCTCAATTGGAAGATAAGACCACCTCGGATTTCAAGGCCCAAATACGCCGCGAATAATGCCTTCTATCAATAGTTAAATAATAAACCGTCCAACATTAACAAATTTGCGATCGCTAAAGATGTTAATATCTTAAATGAGATCTTTTTCTGTAGCTTGGAAAAACCGGACATGTCTCAGAAGCCGAACTTCATCTAGATACTCTATGAATTCTTTTGGTAAAGCGGGACCAAACCACACACTTTTCTGAATCATCGTGAACCCGAATCCCACAAGCTCTGACCTGAGCCAGTCTCTATATAATTTTATTTTCTCTGGGATATCAAAAATAACAATTAATTTTTTAGGTTTATCCTTAGAGCTGGAATCTAGTAGATTAGAGAAGCTTTTTATAGTTGCTTCAGATTTCTCTGCATAAAAACGACCTTCCTGCGTAGAAGTAAATTTTTTATCTTTTACAATCAACAGACCCTTATTTTTCATTCTATTTAAGGTTACTGATAACGAATTTTTAGTAAGCTTTTTACCGTATACAGTTTCCTTATATAAACTTGCGTAAATTTGTTGATACCCAAAAGGGTAGTGCCTAGCTGTAATACGCAATATATCTTTAACCATACTCATATCTAAATCTTAACATTCTTGCGATCGCCGTGAGTGTTAAGATTCTGGGGATAATATACTCGATTTTATAGGTAAATTTAGCTTTCTTTATAAGGCTATTTGTGCTAAAATAATGGCATCTAAATATATGCCTAATTCTCAAAAGGCGCTCAAAAAAATCAACGGCTACAGCGCCGAATCCATCACCGTATTGGAGGGTTTGGAGCCGGTACGCAAGCGCCCGGGAATGTATATCGGTACCACCGGTCCCGATGGCCTGCACCACCTTGTCACCGAGATATTTGATAACTCCCGCGATGAAGCGATGGGCGGCTTTGCCAATGACATCGAGATTGCTCTCCTACCAGGAAACAGGGTGAGGGTGGCAGACAACGGCCGTGGTATCCCGGTTGATACCCACAAACAGACTAGAGTTTCGGCCCTGGAGACTATCATGACCACCTTGCACGCTGGCGGCAAATTCGGCGGGGAAGGTTATAAGATTTCCGGCGGCCTTCACGGTGTCGGTGGTTCGGTCGTCAACGCTCTTTCAGTCTACTGCCGAGCCGAAGTGCACCGCGACGGCGGCGTCTATGCCCAGGAGTACAGCCGCGGGGAGAGAAAAAGCGCTGTCAAGAAAATTGGCACCTCCAAACTAAACGGAACCATCGTTACTTTCCAGCCCGACCCGACTATTTTTCCAGATACCAACTTTAGTTTTGACCGCATTGTAAACCACCTGCGCCAACAGGCTTATCTGGTCAAGGGCTTGAGGATAACTGCCATCGATGCCAGAGAGGCGGCCAAAGTAGAGGATGCAGAAGTGTTTTATATGCGAGAAGCTAATCTCGAAGTACCATCCATGTCCTTCTACTTCGAAGGAGGCCTTACATCACTCGTCAGGTTTGAAAATGAGCACTCCAAGCCAATCCATAAAAATATTTTCTATGTCGAAAAGAAAGCGAATGGCAATGATTACGAGACGGTTGAAGTAGCCCTCCAGTATGTCGACGACATCACTTCGCGCATCCTGCCTTTTGCCAATAACATTTACACAGCAGAAGGGGGAACTCATGTGACAGGCTTCAAGACCTCTTTGACCAGAAGCCTCAACACTTACGCCAGAAAAAATAATCTTATCAATGAAAAGGAGGACAATTTTACCGGCGATGATGTCCTCGAAGGTCTGACGGCCGTCATTTCGATAAAACTGCGGGAAATCCAATTCGAAGGGCAGACAAAAGCCAAACTGGGTAGTGTGGAAGCCCAGAGCATGGTCACCACTGTTTTCGGCGATGCTTTCTCAACCTTCCTCGAAGAAAATCCTGATGATGCCAGAGCGATGATTCAGAAAGTGGTTCTCGCCCTCAAAGCCAGAAAAGCGGCTAAGGCAGCCAAGGATTCGGTTCTCCGCAAAGGCGCCCTAGAGGGTATGACCCTTCCGGGTAAACTAGCCGACTGCCAATCACGTAGAGCAGAGGAATCGGAGCTCTTCATCGTCGAGGGAGATTCGGCCGGTGGTACTGCCAAGATGGGCAGGGACAGACGCATCCAGGCCATCCTGCCGCTCCGCGGCAAGATTCTCAATATCGAACGAGCACGCCTCGATAGGATGCTTGCCAGCGAACAGATCAAAAACCTGGTGGTAGCCTTCGGCACAGCCATTGGAGATACTTTCGACATTACCAAACTGCGTTACCACAAAATTATTATCGCCACCGATGCCGATGTTGACGGCGCACACATCAGAACACTTCTTTTAACATTGCTTTACAGATTTTTCCGTCCGCTCATTGACGCAGGGTTTATCTACATTGCCCAGCCACCACTTTATAAAATTAAAAAGGGTAAAGAAGTTATTTACGTTTACTCCGATAAGGAGCGTGATGAAAAAACTATTGAAGGGGCGGATATCCAGCGCTACAAAGGTCTGGGAGAAATGAATTCTGAAGAACTTTGGGAAACGACTATGGACCCGAAAGCAAGAATTCTCAAACAAGTGGCGGTGGAAGATGCCCGAGAAGCCGACCGCATCTTCGACATCCTCATGGGTACCGATGTCCCATCCCGCAAAAGTTTTATACAGAGCAACGCTAAAAAGGCCGTTTTAGACGTCTAAATAAGGCTTTTTCGAGGAATCTCCACCCAGGCCGGCAGAAATGTCGGCCTTTTTGTCTGTAATGGAACTGTGGATAAGGCGTCTAGTATTGTGGTGGGCAGTGGGATACAATAGCATTCAGGTGGGAAATAGTGGTAATATGGAAGCACAACAACAATGTTTATCGGCGAGTACACACATACGGTTGACGAGAAGAATCGCTTCTCTTTGCCTGCCAAATTCCGGAAAGCTCTCGGCAGCAAAGTCGTTGTTACTCGAGGCAAAGATCATTGTCTTTTTCTCTACCCCCACAAGACCTGGGTCGCCATCTCGGAAGAGGTCGGCAAACTCGGGCACGTGGAAAGCGACCATCGCTACGCGCGATTCACTTTCTCCGGCGCCTCTGAAATCGAGATTGATTCGATAGGCAGGATACTCATTCCGGAATTCTTACGGGAGTTCGCGGAACTAAAGAATCCCATCATCATCACCGGTGTCCACGACAGAGTGGAAATCTGGAATGACAAACGCTGGGCGGCCTATCGAAGAAAACTTGAATCAGAGTATGCATAAACCAGTTCTTTTACACGAAAGCATAGAAGCCCTCGATCTCGGACCGGCAAAAGTCTTCCTTGACGGCACGCTCGGGGGCGGAGGACACACGAGAGAAGTGTTGCGGCGCTTCCCAGGTGTCCGGATTATTGCCCTAGACCAAGACCCCGAGGCCTCGGGACTTAAGGAAGAGGGCTTGAAGGTTGAAAGAAGGACAGAAAACTTCGGCAATCTGGACAAGGTCCTTGAAGAACTTGGCGCGAAGTATGTGAATGCTATTCTCTTCGACCTTGGGCTCTCGAGCGACCAGCTCGAAAGTTCTGGTAGGGGATTTTCCTTCCAGAATAAAGAGCCCCTAGATATGAGGATGTCGGGCTCCGGCCTCACTGCCGCTCTTATTTTAAACTCCTGGGATGAGCACGCCATTGAGCTCATCCTGCGCGGCTTTGGGGAAGAAAAATATTCTAGGAAGATTGCCAGAGTCATCGCAGAGAGAAGGGAACAGAAGCCTTTCGAGACCACTCGTGAACTGGTCGAAGCGGTGCTAACGGCAAAACCACGGACCTGGCGGGATAAAATCCCCGCCGGCTCCCGACCTTACGGGAGGGCGGGCAGGCATCCGGCCACCAAGACTTTCCAAGCTCTGCGCATAGCCGTCAACGAAGAGCTTACGAATCTGGAAAAAGGACTGGAAAAAGGATTCGAGGCTCTCGGACCAAAGGGGAGACTGGCCGTCATTTCCTTCCACAGTCTTGAAGACCGGATAGTCAAAAATTTTTTCCGGACAAGGGTCGCCGAAAAGGCAGCCAGGCAAATTACCAAGAAACCCATAACAGCAGGAGAAGCGGAAAGGGAAGCTAACCCGCGTTCTCGAAGCGCTAAGTTACGAGTAATAGAAAAGATATGAGCTACAAAACAAAAACAATTTCATACCACAACAGAGTGCGCTTTTTTTGGGTTCTGACTGCTGTTTCTTTGCTTTCTCTCTTTATCTATATATACGCCATAAACACCATCGCCAGGAACGTGGCCGAGAGACAAGAACTCGAAAAACAAATAGCCCAGACGGGAGCCAATCTCTCTTCTCTAGAATTTGCTTACATCAAGCTCAAGAACAGTGTTACTATAGAGACGGCTCACGAGTACGGTTTCAAGGAAGTCTCTTCTCCGCTTTATGTATCACGCGCTCGTTTGGGAGCTCTTACCTTCAATACAGTTAGCCGTTAAAATCCATGCGTGGGCACCCAAATAGGCTTCGCCTCCTCTCTCTTTTCGTGGTTCTTTTTGCCGCGCTTCTTATCGGCAAGCTCTACTTATTACAAATCGTCTCGGGAGAGAATTTTGAGGCTAAAGCACAACATCAGTATGTGGCCGGAGCCAATTACTTTGACAGGGGAAATATCTACTTCACTGCCAAGGATGGCAGTAAGGTACCGGCCGCCTCTATCAAGACCGGTTTCCTTCTCTACATTAACCCCAATATTTTAGGAAACCATTCCAACCTCGAAGAGCTCTATCTAAACGTCAATGCCATCACGCCTATAGACAAAGAGGACTTCCTGACTAAAGCTAGGAAACCTAATGACCCTTATGAAGAGCTGGCACACAAACTTTCTGATGAAACTGCAGAGAAGATACAGGCACAGAAGATACCAGGACTCTCGGTAGCTAGGCAAAGGTGGCGAGTCTATCCGGGCGGAACTATCGCCGCTCATGCGGTAGGGCTCATCGGCTTTAGTGGCCACGAGGTGGCAGGGCGATATGGACTGGAGCGATTCTATGAATCAGTACTCCAAAGAAGCGGAGAAGGAGTCTTCGTCAATTTCTTTGCAGAAATATTTTCCAACATTAAAAAGGCAGTGAGCGAAGAAGAAAGTCTTGATGGGGATATCGTTACCACCATCGAGCCGTCTGTGGAAACCTTCCTAGAAAGCGAGATAGAAAAAGTAACGGAAAAATATTCATCCGATTTTACAGGAGGCATTATCATCAATCCGAGAACCGGGGAAATTTTTGCCATGGCACTGACCCCCTCCTTCGACCCCAATTCTCCACAAAGCGCGCGTCACTCCGCCATCTTCAGCAACAGGCTCATAGAAGACCGCTACGAGATGGGTTCCATCTTGAAGGCCCTGACACTCGCCGTGGGCATTGACTCGAAAGCTATCACAGCTAAGACTACCTACAATGATCCTGGCTGTCTGACGCTCAATACGAGAACTTTTTGCAATTATGACGGCAAGTCACACGGCTCCAATATTTCCATGCAGTTCGTGCTCAACAAGTCTCTCAATACAGGCGCCGCTCTCGTCCCTGCAAAAATGGGGAGCGCTAATTTTAACAAAGCCATGCTCCGTTTCGGTCTAGATACGACTACCAGCATTGACCTTCCCAATGAAGGTAAATCCCTGGTCTCTAATCTGAAGGTCAATCGCGACCTGGAAGCGGCGCAGGCCTCTTTCGGCCAGGGGATTGCGCTCACTCCTATCAACACCGTCCGCGCGCTCTCTGCCCTGGCTAATGGCGGTACGCTCATCACTCCCCATCTCGCTAAACAAATCGAATATAAACTCGGCCCAAGCAAAACCATTCTTTACCCGCCGGAAGAAGAGAGGGAAAGGGTTATCTCCCGCCAGACTTCAGCAGAAATATCACGCATGCTTACGGAGGCCGTGGACCGCTCTCTGCGAGACGGAAAAGTTCGCCTAGAGAATCACAGTATCGCCGCCAAAACCGGCACCGCCCAAATCGCCAATCCGAGCCGAGGAGGCTATTACGAGGACCGCTATCTACACTCTTTCTTCGGCTACTTTCCATCATACGAGCCGGAGTTTCTAGTTTTCCTATACACTTACCATCCTAAAGATGTCCGATACGCCTCGGAAACTTTAACGGAGAGTTTTATGAATATCGCCAAGTTCCTCATCAATTACTACAACATCCCGCCAGACAGGGAAGCGCCGCCGCCGGAGAAGGCGTAAAGTCTTTTCAATCTAGACCGTCCCAGGGCAAGTACAGTTGTCTTCCGCTTCATGACATTTGAGGCATAGAGGCTGAAGCTTCGCCCC
>JBBDZA010000068.1:0-1803 GCA_040900425.1 Parcubacteria group bacterium | reverse complement strand
GGGCAAGCTAAATTGCCTGTGATACTATCCCTTTTCAAACGGCTTTGATAATAAGGACATACAAATTGTGTTAAACGTGTGTCCCGATAACTTGGCTAAATTAACCCTTAAAAATAAAATGACTAAAAATATAAAAGCGGCAAAGGCATCATTCTTTGTAATTGCTGTTCTCTCCCTAAGCGTACCCGCTTTCTCCCACGCGGCAACATATCTGTATGTTACCCAGTCCGGCCAATTGAGTAATATCGTGGCTAATAGCCCCACAGATGCTATGAGGATGGCTCCCAATATAGGTGTCCACAGTGGCGTGATGTTACTCTCTAACACCTCGACAGATGTCGCTCTGGTCGGTGACCATGTCGCCAGCATATAACGTATCCCACCCTTAGTCTTAAGCTTCGATAGAATCGGTCGATTTCCTGCCTTTCATTTTGTAAAATAAGCCGCTTAAGAGATAAGAGAGCCTCTTGGCGGTCAATAACAAAATGATGAGATTGGGGATGAAGATAATAGTACCGATAATGACGAGGCCGTTGGCACTAACGACCCGGACTAAGTACAAAAGAAAGTCTATAAAAGGAGTTGATGATTCCTCCAAGAGATCCTCGGAAAAGAGAGCGTAGATGAAATCCTGCGGACCCCAATAAACAGCTACGAAAAATAAACTACCCACGAACATACCAGCGAGACTCTGCAGGGCGGCTAGGCCGGACATCCTCATATTCTGGGCAGACTTGGGTATGTCGATAAATTGGGACTTCAGCTGGGCGGCGATAACGTTGACACATAGGTGCGAGCGCCGCTTCAGCCCGTCTCGCAGACCGTATTTCTTTTCCTTTATGACCTGCGACAATCCCCTGAAGACTTTGTAATTGTATCCCCTGCCGTAATAGCGGGCATAGAAGTTAAGGCCGGTCTCCACCTTGAAACGATTCTTATAATAATCGGGCAGCATTTGCCATAATTTCTTCGTCAAAGCCCTTTCTCCCCCAAGCAAGGGTAGAAATAAAATGACATGGTAAAGAAAGTAGGTTGTCCGGTCCCTCATCCCGATTGACATGTCTACTTCTCCAGCCACCACCGATTCCAAAATGTCATCAATGATTTCGTGGGTCAGACCGGAGATGTCAGCATCGGCAAAAAAGATTACATCGCCTCTTGATGCGGCCACACCTACATCCATGGCGTGCCCCTTCCCTCTATTGGTTTCATTTTTAATATAACGAACCTGGTACTTTTTGACAGTTTCTTCGGTACTGTCAGTAGAACCGTCGTCTACCACGATTACTTCCTCAAAGTGAGTATATGAAGTAAGAACACTTAAGACCCGCCCTATTCTCTCCGCCTCATTGTGAGCCGGGACTATGGCTGTTACTTTTTTGTTATTTTCCGGCTGAGCCATGCTGTAGCTATTTTATAGAAGATGATGAGTAAAACCAAAACCGTGATAGCATATTGAATCTGATGAAGAGCGGTACCGGCACCGCCCACCCCTTTTCCAACCAACCACCCAATCGATATTACCACAGCCAGCCATATGACTGTGCCGATGAAATTGAAGAAAAAGAAGGTGGAAAAACGCACTTTTCTGGCCGACAAGTAAATGATGGTCAGAATCCTCGTGCCGTATAAGAATTTGATAAATAAAAGGGCAAAAAAGGGCTCGTGGCGAGTCCACTCTTCGAGCTTAAGCATGAATGACTGATATTTGCCCTGATATTTTTCCCATCGCTTCGTCAATTGGAAAAAGAACTGGCCCAGGAAAAACCACAGGGAATCTGAAATGACAGTCCCTAGAAGTGA
>JBBDZA010000067.1:0-1806 GCA_040900425.1 Parcubacteria group bacterium | reverse complement strand
CGTGAAGTGGATGCCATAATTGAAATGGTGCGGACATTTGAAGATGCCGATATCATCCACGTGCACGAGAAAGTCGACCCGCTCTTCGATATCGAAATTATTAATCTGGAACTGGAAGCGGCAGGTATCAAGAAACCGACTCTCTACGTTTTGAATACTTCGGAAGTTTCGGGTCAGATCTCATCTGAATTTAAAAGTAAGATTCCTGGGCCATATTTGGAAGTTGACCCAATATTTGGCACCGGACTAGACCAATTAATCATAGAAGCTTATAAACTCTTGGATTTAATTACTTTCTTTACTACTGGAGAGGATGAATCAAGAGCTTGGACCACAAGGAGAAATGCCACTGCGCCAGAAGCAGGGAAGTCTATTCACACCGATTTTAAGGAGAAGTTTATACGAGCCCAAGTTGTTTCTTATAAAGATTTGGTCGAAGCTGGTTCTATGGTCAAAGCGCGAGAGAAGGGTTTGGTAAGAACAGAAGGCAAAGAATACGTGGTCCAGGATGGTGATGTGATTGAGTTTTTAATATGAAAAATAAATATGCAAGTGATGGCGTAGATGTTGAAGAAGAATCCGCTTTCAGTAAATACGCAGCCTATATTTGTAAGGCAAGTTATAAAAATTCTCCCTATATAAAAGTCCACGATCTTTCGGCAGGAAACTTCCGAGGACCAAGACCTTTTGTTCTAAAAGGACTGCCGAAGGATATAAGTATTGAAGCTTCTACCGATGGCATCGGGACTAAAGGGATACTTATTGACGCGGCTAAAACGCACGAACTAGCGGCCTATGACATCATTGCCATGACGGCAAGTGATATCTCAAGATTTGGTGGATTACCGCTCGTATTTATAAATGTATTAGATACCGTATCTATTGGCAGGGTTGGAGATAAGGTCAGTCAATCATATAAAAAAATTCTTAATGGTCTTGGCAAGGTTGCCAAGCAAGAAAGGGTAGTTGTACTTAAAGGTGAGACAGCTCAAATGGGTAGTTCCATCGGATCTGAGATGGCAGATTCAGCAACTAAATTCAATTGGTCCGGTACAATGATCGGGGCTTATCATAAAAGCAAGATGATTACAGGTAACACTCTGAAGTTCGGACAAGTAGTAATCGCTCTCAAAGAAAATGGATTTAGATCAAATGGCATTAGCTCGGTCCGGAAGGCTCTGGCTCTCAAGTTTGGTAAGAAATGGTGGAGCAATCCTCATGCCAAGAAGAGCATAAGAGATACAGCTACTCCTTCCATACTCTACGACATGTTTCTTGCAACCTTGAACGGCTGGTTCAATAAGAGTTTCAGGAAAGAGATTGAGGTTCATGCCATTGTGCATTTGTCCGGCGGAGCTATAAAAGAAAAATTTGCCAAAGATATTTTGTTTCCAAGGGGATTATCAACAGTCTTGGACGATTTATGGGATCCTCCGAAGATAATGAGAGATTGTGCTAAGTGGCGAGGATTTTCTGACGAGGAATTTTATGAGACATGGAATGGCGGTCAGGGAATGCTTGTAGTTATTGATGAAAAAGATGTAAATCACTTTCTCAAGAGAGCTAGACAGTTTTCTATTAGAGCTCGAGTGGCTGGGCGTATTACTAAAGAAAAAGTTCCACAGGTTGAGATTGTTTCTAAGTTGACGAAAGGTAAAAAGATAGTCTATTGATATAAAATCTGCTATAATTCCACTATGAATACCAAAATAACCGCCAAGGACTTCTTTTTACACATTGCTGTCATTGCCCTTTTATACACGGGTACAGTGGCACTCCTCGATATTTTATTCAATGTCATCAATG
>JBBDZA010000066.1:0-1870 GCA_040900425.1 Parcubacteria group bacterium | reverse complement strand
GGGTCGGAACCAGCCACTACATAATCAGTATTTTTAGAAACGGATTCTCGCACTTCCCCGCCGAGCGCACGAATCTTTTCTTTAGCTTCGTCACGAGACATTTTTTCAAGCGTACCAGTGAGCACGAAGCTTTTACCCTTAAGCGGCAACCTGTCCAACCTGTCCAACACTCGGTGTTGGACAGGTTGGAGGCGGACTTGTTTCAGGAGCCTTTCGAGTAACTTCTTGTTCTCTTTGTCGGCCAACCAATCGGCTACCGACCGGGCCACTATGGGCCCGACCCCTTCCAATCTCTCCAGTTCTTCCACGCTCGCTTTGGCGAACTTTTCTGCAGTCCGGAAATATTGGGCCAGATCGCGGGCGGTCTCTTCCCCCACTTGCGGAATGGAGAGCGAAGCGATGAAGCGAGCCAGGGTCACCTCACGGGCCTTTTCTATTGCCGAGAGGAGATTGTCGATCGATTTTTCCCCGAAGCGGTCAAGTGTTTTTAGATCTCCTTTCTTAATCGTAAAGATGTCGTCGAAGTTGGCGATAATTCCCGCCTCCATGAGCTGGCTCACAATTTTCGGCCCCAGACCTTCGATATCGAAGACCTGTCGCGAAGCGAAGTGCCCCATTTTGCGCCGTTGCTGCTCATATGAATTTTTCGACACGCACCTGTAAGCAGCCTGGCCGACAATGCGCTCGATCCGGCCATCTCCACCGCAAAGCGGAAAGTGGGTCGGGAATTTGAAAACTTTTTCCTTGCCAGTCCTCATCTCCTCCATAACTTTAACCACTTCCGGAATGACATCTCCCGCTTTCTGAAGAATCACAGTGTCCCCAATCCTCACATCTTTACGCTTTATTTCATCTTCGTTATGGAGCGTGGCTCTCGAGACAGTTGAACCAGCCACTAGAACTGGTTCGAGAATAGCTACGGGAGTTAAGACGCCCGTTCTGCCAATCTGGAGCGTGATGTCTTTCACCACGGTCGTTACCTGCTCTGCCCGGAATTTGAAAGCGATACCGAAACGCGGCGCCTTGCCGGTGTAGCCTAAAATATTCTGGAATCTTTTCTCATTTACTTTCACTACGATGCCGTCGAGTAGATAATCTTCTTTTTCTTTCTGCTTTTCCCAGAGTTTCCAATATTCGATTACCCCTTCGATATCTTGGAATTTTTTAAAATGTGGATTGACCTGGAATCCGAGCTTTCGCAGCATTTCCAATTCCCCTTCCTGGGTGGAAGGTTCCGGAGTACCTTCGAGCGAAGCGATGTCGTAGATAAATGAATCAAGCCGACGTGAGCGGGTAATGCTTGAGTCAAGCTGACGCACCGAGCCGGCGGCGATGTTCCTCGGATTGGCGAATAACTCTTCGCCTTTCTTTTTTCTCTCCCTGTTCAATTCGTTGAAGACGCTTTTGGCCATCCAGATTTCGCCCTCGACGATGATGTTCACTTTTTCTTTCAATCTTTGGGGTATGGATCTCGTGGTGCGGATATTATTAGTCACATCCTCCCCGACGCGGCCATCCCCGCGCGTGGCCGCGGTCGCAAGCTCCCCGTTTTTATACGTCAAAACTGTTTTCAGTCCGTCTATCTTCAGCTCGGAGATGTATTCGGGAGAATTTTTAAGAATACGCTTGACCCTTTCATCAAAGGCGCGGATATCTTCTTCGTTGAAGGCGTCATTAAATGACCACTGGGGAACGGCATGGGCTACTTTCTCGAATTTTTCCAAAACGGCGCCACCCACCTTCTGCGTCGGCGAGTCTAGAGTGGCAAGTGACGGATACCGGGCTTCAAGTTCTTCAAGTTCCCTCACCAAGGCATCATAAGCCTCGTCAGAAATTTCCGGCTTGTCCAAAGTATGGTAAAGCTCGCGGT
>JBBDZA010000065.1:9555-12978 GCA_040900425.1 Parcubacteria group bacterium | reverse complement strand
CTGCTTCCAGCTCATCACTTTCCTCGGCCTCTTTAAGTTCGCGATAAAACTTCGCCGACTCTTCCAGATCTTTTAAGAGTTGGTTCCATAATTCTCCTACTTGGTCCACAAAACGTGGAACGTTTTGTGGAAGCCGGAACAGCTTGGCTGCGAGGCGGGGTCGCGGTACTTTTCAGTAGAAAAGTACCTGTGACCACAAAGACATTTAAAAAATTTTACATTAAAAAACCTGGGAGTGGAGGTCCTCCCAGGGTCGGCAGCGGCCGAGACGTTCGGCCGCTGCCTAGGGCTCGGCGAGGGGGCGACGAGCGACTTCAGATTTGCGTTGCCGGTCAGGCTCCGCGATTGATCAGGGGCCGTGGCACCTTGGAGATGGTGAACCCAGCCGGCTGGGCGCAACCCTTGTGGACAGAGCCATGTCTACGACCACGACTGCCTGACACGGATTCCTCAGACGAATTGAACGGGCCTCCACACACGAGGCATGTCCGGGGAATATGCGGCACTTCGTTTGGCTCCATCGTTTCTCCCCCCTCTCTTGGCACAAGTTCGCTACTTGCCTCGCCGAGGTTCCATCATAAGTCTATCCCCTCAACAAACAGTGTCAAACGGCCGATTTATTTTGCCTTCCCCCTACTTTCCACTTACAACGCGAGAGTGAGAACGTGGTCAACAAAGTCACGGGATTGCCAGCCTGTGGCCCGAAGTGAGCGGTGCATCAGAGAATCATCGTGAAAGGCGGGTGAGACGCTAGTTTCCAGAATGTAAATTTTCTTTTTCGGCGTCACGATGAAATCGGAACTGGAATAATGGCGCAGGCCGAGAGCCTCGTGGGCCAATTTAGCCATCTCTTCGATCCTCTTATTTTCTTCCGTCCTCAATTTCAACTCGCTATGCGGCAAAAGGGCGTAGAGCCTTTCACCCTTAGCCTTTTCGATCACCGTGCAGAACGCCTCGTGCCCCCTGATAAATTCTTCCACTAAAACTCTGGGCGAATGGCTGAAGGCTTTCTTGATCGCTTCTTTGAGCTCGCTAAACGAATGGGCTAAAGACAATCCGACGGAGCCATTGGTGTGGGCCGGCTTGACGACTATGGGTGGCAGATAATTTCTGAAAATGTTTATGAGATGGTCCTCATCCAAACTATCTTCCGTGACCAGTTCAGCCTCGGGAGCGAGGAGCAGGTGGCCACGATAAAAGCGTTTGGACATGTCTTTGTTCATGGCCATGGCCGACGGCACAGCTCTCGAGCCGGTAAAGGGAATGCGCATGCCTTCCAAGAGTTTCGCCACTTGGCCATCTTCTCCGTACGAACCATGAAGTGCGTTCCAAGCTACGTCCGCGTACTGGAGAGCACGATGTGGTTCCTGTGCCAATCCTCCATGATGCCACTCGCCATCTCTAGAAATGAAGATATCAAGCGGTTCGTATTTCTCCGGTATGTCGCGCAGGGTAGAAAGAACGTGTTCCCCTGTCTTGAGGGAAGTGTCATAACTATAAGAGGGTCCGCCGCGCAAGACCGCCACTCTTATTTTCGACGAAAGGTTCATCCTTAAATTATATCCTAAATCCTTTCCCACGTAACTTGCGATGGTAACCAATGGCGAAGCGATGCGCTTCCGCATTAGCGAGGAGAATTGTTTTGTCCAACACCGAGTGTTGGACATTGTTGCCAAGAATTTCGCGCGCTTTATGTCTCTCGTCTTTGACGACCGAGACCACGGCAATATCCAAACCCGCCTCATAGAGAACCACTTGAGCCGCATTTATCTGTCCCGCCCCGCCGTCGACTACGACTAGATTAGGCAGTCTCCATTCTGGATGGTTCAATCGGCGCCTCAAAACTTCGCGCAAATTGGCGGTATCATCATTTTTATCCTGGCGAATTTTAAATTTGCGATACTGGCTTTTATTCAATTCTCCATTTTCCACCACCGTCATCACCCCGACGGCATCAGAGCCCGAAATGTGTGCCACGTCATAAGCTTCTATCCTGAAAATAGACGATTCAACTTGATTCCTGTTTTCCAAGTCATGTTTCAAAAGCGCGATATCCTGAATGTGCTCCAAGGCAAATATCTGTCTTTTGATTTTCTCCGCTTCTTCAAACTGGTGGCCTTTGGCTAAAGCTTTCATTTCTTTCTCCAGAGCTTTGATAAGTTCAGTTTTCCTAGCTTCGAAAAACAAAATGAGGTGCCTCATAATTTTTCGATACTCTCTCTTGGAAATCCATCCCGCACACACGCCCGGACAAAGGCCGAGCTGGGCATTGAAACATGGCCGGCTCTGTCCGACTTTACATTTATCGCGATACGGGAAAATCTTCCTGATGATCTTCAGGGCTTCCCTCAATTCGCCAGCGTGCGGAAAAGGTCCAAAGATTTTTAACGCCTTGTAATCCAAGTATTGGATATTCTTGCCGCGCACGACGAGTACACGCGGAAAATTTTCTTTGGTCAGGATTACATAGTTGTAACTTTTGTCGTCTTTTTCTTGAGAATTATATGTTGGTTGATGCTTCTTAATCATCGTGGCCTCTAGAAGTAGAGCTTCGAGTACCGAATCAGTTTCTACAAACCCAATATCCGTTGCTTCTTCGAGCATCCGGGCAATAAGCGGACTCCTAGTCATTAAAATATCACGTACAAAGTAACTCTTGACCCTGTCTTTAAGACTCGTCGCTTTGCCGATATAAAGAATATTTGAAGCATGCTGAAAAAAGTACACTCCGGGTGCATCAGGTAGGCTGAATTTAGCTAAATCTTGACTATTCATATGGTGAGTATAGTATTCGAACTAGACGAGCTCCACAATACAGGAGGTTGTGTGATGGACGACGAAGCTCGGCGCGAGGAAATTAGAGCTATTTTTTACGAAGAGCCTTTCTCAAATACTTACCGGTGTGCGTATCGGTGTTAGCCACTTCTTCCGGCGTGCCGTGAGCCACCAATTTACCTCCCCCTTCTCCTCCTTCGGGGCCGATGTCCAAAACATAGTCGGCGCTTTTAATAAAATCCAGATTGTGTTCGATGACCACCACCGTATTGCCTTTGTCCACCAGTTTCTGGAGAATCTCGATTAACTTTTTGACATCTTCATAGTGAAGACCGATGGTCGGCTCGTCCAAAAGATAAATGGTTTTTTGCAAATGCGGGCGATATAGCTCGGAAGCAATTTTAACTCTTTGAGCTTCCCCGCCGGAGAGAGTGGTAGCCGACTGGCCGAGTGCTAAATAACCAAGGCCTACATTGTTTAAAGATTTTAAACGATCAGCCACAGCAGGGATATCCTCAAAAAATGCCAGAGCTTCTTCAATTGTCATCTCGAGGATATCATAGATGCTTTTTTTGTTGTATTTTATTTCCAAGGTTTCTTTCATAAAGCGTTTACCAAGGCAGACATCGCACGGCACGTAAACAGTCG
>JBBDZA010000065.1:0-9455 GCA_040900425.1 Parcubacteria group bacterium | reverse complement strand
GTTTCTTTCATAAAGCGTTTACCAAGGCAGACATCGCACGGCACGTAAACAGTCGGCAGAAAATGCATTTCCACTTCAATCATGCCGTTGCCCTGACAAGTTTCGCACCGGCCGCCCTTCACGTTGAAAGAGAACCGGTTAGCTCTCCAGCCGCGAGCTCTCGCTTCCGCCGTTTCCGCAAATAATTCCCGGATGAAAGTAAAAGCGCCGGTGTAAGTAGCTGGGTTCGAACGCGGCGTACGGCCAATCGGCGACTGGTCTATCAAAATGGAGCGGCCCAAGTATTCGGAGCCGGTGAAAGTCTGACAATTGTAAGTGTTGGCATTGCGGTAACGCCGGTCGAGCCGAGCCTGAAGATTTTTATGCAGGACTTCGTAAACAAAAGAGGACTTGCCCGAACCGGAAACACCCGTCACCGCTACGAGCCGGCCCAGAGGAATGTCTGCATTGATGTGTTTGATATTGAAAATGGAACCGCCTCTGATGGAGATTTTACCCTTCTCCGCACTTCGGCGCTTTTCCGGCAATTCAATACTTTTCTCTCCCCGCAAATAGGCCAGGGTCAGGGATTTACTATCATTTTTCCCCGCCTGCCGGGCCCGGCGGGCAGGTTCGCCAAAAAGTAAATCATCTAAATATCCCGCCGCCACTATTCTCCCACCATGAATGCCGGCTCCCGGTCCGATGTCGACGAGATAATCGGAAGAGTAAATGGTTTCCTCATCATGCTCGACCACGATAATGGTATTGCCCAAGTCACGTAGATTGAGAAGTGTTTTGATAAGCCGGGCGTTGTCGCGGGCATGAAGGCCGATAGTCGGCTCATCGAGGACGTAGAGTGCCCCGACCAGGCCTGAACCAAGTTGACTGGCCAAGCGAATACGCTGAGCTTCACCGCCAGAGAGCGTATGGGCTCGGCGATCGAGTGATAAATATCCTATACCAACATCAAGCATGAATGATAAGCGCGCTTCTATTTCCTTGGTAACCACTTTAGAAATATTCTTCTCACGGATAGTCAATTTTAGTTTTTTAAAAAATTCGTCAGAGTCTTTAATAGACAGAGCCGTCAGTTCCACAATATTCTTGCCACCGACCAATACACTTAGAGCCTCTTGTCGCAAGCGCTTACCCTGGCACGACTCGCACGCTTCGGTGCCAAAGAAATATTTAGTGCCGAGACCATTACAATCTGGACACGCCCCGTAAGGAGAGTTGAAGGAAAACAGGCGCGGCTCTATCTCCGGGAAAGAGAAACCATCTTTGGGGCAGGCCCATTTGGCAGAGAGCAAATGTTCCTCTTCACCCAACTTAAGCACGACGAGTCCGTCAGATTCCTGTATGGCTTTTTCTATAGCTTCACTTAGCCTCTCGTTGGCATTCTTATTTAATTTTCCGCCAGAGGCGGATCCGCCTATCCGGGTGGCGGAGAATTCTTTTGGATTGATGAAGTCGACCAATACAGATATCTCATGTTTTTTAGTCTTGGTGAGATTGATACGCTCTCGGAGAGAGTGCTTTTTGCCATCAACCAAGACCGTTGTGTATCCTTTGCCCAGCAAATCATAAAGCAGTTGGTAATACTCACCCTTCCTCCCCCGCACTATGGGCGACCATATTTCAATATCAGAATCTGTCTTGGAAACTTTCTCTAAGACAAAATTTTTAATCTCTTCATTGGAAAGCTTTTTGATTTCATTGCCGCAGACGAGACAATGCGGCCGGCCGATGCGCGCGTAAAGGATGCGGAGATAGTCGTAGATCTCCGTGATAGTAGCGACGGTCGAACGAGGGTTGTTGGAACGTGATTTCTGGTCAATAGAAATAGCTGGCGAAAGGCCGACAATCTCGTCAACATCCGGCTTCTGCATCTGGCGCAGGAATTGTCGGGCATAGCTCGAAAGACTTTCAACGTAACGCCTCTGCCCCTCGGCAAAGATAGTATCGAAAGCTAGAGATGATTTGCCAGAACCAGAAAGACCGGTGAAGACAATCATCTTATTGCGCGGCATTTCCACCGTAATATTCTTAAGATTATGTGTCCGGGCCCCTTTTACGATGATTAAATCATCTTTTGAGCTCTTTTTATCCATACGACAAAGCACCCTGCGGCTAAGCCATAGGGTTTCAGTATCTTATCACAATCGTGCTTCTAACGCTTTAATCTCATCGCGCAGGATGGCCGCTGTTTCGAAGTCGAGAATGCGTACTGCTTCTTCCATCTCTTTCTTTTTATTTTTAATCAGCTTCTTCGGACTCTTGGCAAATAGTTTCTCATCCGTCTCCAGGAGCAAATTGACCGCAGACTGATGTTCGCGTTCAAGAGTATCGGTAATATCCTTAATTTTTTTGATGATGGTCTTGGGGGTAATGCCATGCTCCTTGTTGTGGGCAATTTGGATAGTCCGGCGGCGCGCAGTCTCCCCTATCGCCCGCTCCATCGAACCCGTCATATTGTCGGCATAGAGAATCACCCGACCCTCCACATTGCGCGCCGCCCGCCCGATAATCTGGATGAGCGATGTATCACTCCTCAAAAAGCCTTCTTTATCCGCATCGAGAATGCCGATAAGGGTTACTTCCGGCAAGTCGAGCCCTTCTCTCAAAAGATTGACCCCCACCAGACAGTCGAATTCCCCGCGGCGGAAAGCGGTCAATATCTCAATGCGCTCGATAGTCTTAATTTCACTGTGAAGATACCGGGCATTCATCTTTTTCTCCTTCAAAAATTCGGACAGGTCCTCGGCCATCCGTTTGGTCAAAGTGGTGGCAATGACCCGGCCACCTTTTTTGATAGCCTTCTGTGCCTCTTCAATGAAGTCGTGTATCTGACCCTTGTATGCTCCCTTAGATTGGATTGGTTTGACAGAAACTTCCGGATCGACCAGCCCCGTGGGACGGATGACCTGTTCGACAATCTTCTGGCCTTTCTCCTTTTCATATTTTGACGGCGTGGCGGAGGTAAAAATGACTTGCCCTATCCGCTCCTCGAATTCTTCGAACCTAAGTGGCCGGTTATCGCGAGCACTCGGCAATCTAAAGCCGTGTTCGATTAAAACATCTTTGCGCGACTTGTCTCCAGCATACATGCCCCCAATCTGCGGGATGGTAACGTGAGATTCATCGATAATAGTTAGGAAATCGGGACTGCCATCTGCCTTCTTAGGAAAATAATCGAGTAGGGTGTATGGAGCTTCGCCAGCCGCCTTACCAGAAAAATGCCTGGAATAATTTTCAATGCCGTTCGTATAGCCGACCTCTCGAATCATAGCCAAGTCATAAGTGGTACGACGTTTGAGCCGTTCGGCTTCCAATAATTTGCCCGCTTTCTTCAATTCTTCCAATCGCTCTTCAAGCTCCGATTTGATACTTTGAAAGGCCTGTTTAGCGGCATCATCATCGGTAATGAAATGCTTGGCAGGGAAAAGATAAAAGACCTGCAATTCCTTGATGACCGTTCTCGATACCGCATCTATTTTCAAAATCCTTTGGATTCTCTCATTGTCAATCTCAATTCTATAGATTATCCGCTCGGAAACCGGCATAACCTCAATAGCATTACCTAGGGCTCTGAAGGTGCCTGGATTCACATCGGCATTTGTGCGTGTGAAGTGAATGCTGACAAGATCCCGTATGAGAGCGCCGCGAGAGATGTATTGGGCAAATTCTAATTTAAGATTAACCTTCTCATATTCTTCGGGGTTGCCGAGGCCGTAAATGCAGGAAACAGAAGCGACGATGATAACATCTTTTCTAGTGAGCAGAGCCTGGGTGGAGGCATGGCGCAAGCGTTCAATCTCTTCATTAATCATGGCTTCCTTCTCTATATAAGTGTCTGTCACCGGCATATAAGCCTCCGGCTGGTAAAAATCGTAGTAGGAAACAAAGTAGTGTACGGCGTTGTCCGGGAAAAATTCCCTATACTCTTGCGCCAATTGAGCGGCCAGAGTCTTGTTGTGGGCGATGACCAGGGTCGGTTTACCGATTTTGTCTATGACATTAGCCACGGTAAAAGTCTTACCGGAACCAGTCACGCCTAAAAGGGTCTGATAGCGCAGACCCTTCTTTATGCCTTCGGTCAGTTCTTTAATCGCTTTAGGCTGGTCCCCCTCCGGCTCGAATTCCTTGTGGATTTTAAAAACTGACATTTAGCTATGATACTCCTTTAGGAAGGCTTTTTTAAAGTCTGTAAAAGTGCCGTCGAGAATACTAGAACGCATTCGCTTTACTAAATTAATGATGAAATAGAGGTTGTGAATTGAGCCGAGGGTACCGCCGAGCATTTCATGCGCCCGGTAGAGATGGCAAAGATAGGCTCGCGAATACTGTGTCGACCTGGCAGGTTGACACACTGGGCAGCCGCAGTCGGGATCGAGCGGACCAGTATCTTCCCGAAATTCCGCGTTCCTGATATTTACTTTTCCTTTTGAGGTATAAAGAGTGCCACCCCGGCCATTTCTCGTCGGTGCGACACAATCGAAAAGGTCCACTCCATTTTCCACACCCATGAAAAGGTCCTCTGGTTCGCCGATACCCAGAAGATGTCGCGGCTTTTCTTTCGGTAATATTTCATTGACCCACTTCACCGCTCGATCCATGTCTTCTTTGGCAAACGAACCGCCTATGCCAAAACCATCAAAATCCAAACCTCCGATGAATTCGGCCGATCTCTTGCGCAGTGACTCTTCCCTACCGCCCTGCACGATACCGAAGAGCGCCGGTCCCCTTATTCCACCATTCGCGCGAATTAGACTATGGTGGTGGTCGAGGGAACGCTTAGCCCAGCGATGTGTGCGTTCCAAAGCCTCTTTTTGGTAACGGAAGTCTTCCGCCGGCGAAGTACATTCATCGAAAGCAAAGATCATGTCAGCCCCGAGATTGTGCTGAATCTCGATAGACTTTTCCGGCGTGATGAAGTGGAGAGAACCATCCAGGTGAGAGCGGAAGGAAACACCCTCGGCGCTGATGTTAGCGAGACGTGGCACTTCAGAATCCAAAGACCTTTCGGCGAGCATCCGCGAAGGGTCGGCAATTTTAGTTATTTTGGAAAGTTCTTTGCCGTAAGCAGCACCAAGAGAAAAAACCTGGAAACCACCAGAGTCCGTCATCATGGGTCCCGACCAATTCATGAACTTGTGCAGGCCTCCGAAACTTTTAACCCGCTCATCACCAGGCTCCAGATAAAGGTGGTAAGTATTGGCGAGTACTACTTCCGCACCAGTATTTTTAATTTGTTCCGGGGTCAGAGCTTTAACCGTAGCTTTGGTACCGACGGAAACAAACGCGGGGGTGTGGATGATGCCGTGCGGAGTTTCTAGAGTTCCCGCCCGGCCGAGACTGCCGGAGAGTTCCCTCTCTATTTGAAATTTGATAGCCACTATCTTTTGGCAATAATGCTCTTTTTATAAGTATCTAAATGCTGTAAGGCCACGCCGGTTCCTTTGGCGACACAAAAATAGGCGTCTTTGGCCATAACCGCTTTCACTCCGGTGCGACGAAGCATCAATTCCGGGAAATTTCTCAACTGGGAAGAGCCTCCCGTCATGATAATACCGCGGTCAATAATGTCGGAGGAAAGTTCCGGCGGAGTTTCCTGCAATACTTCTTTAACTGCCTTAACTATCTCCCGCAATTCTTTTGAGATAGCCTTAACTACTTCATTAGTTTTGAGTTCGACCGTGCGCGGCAGACCAAGCATGAAATCACGGCCTTTGACGGCCATGACCAATTCTTCTTCGAGCGGAATAGCGGAACCGATAGTTATCTTAATGTCTTCGGCTGTCTTGTCCCCGATAACCAGATTGAAATTTTTCCTAAGGTAGTCAACTATGGCTGTATCAATTTTATTGCCAGCTACTTTGACCGAAGTAGAAGAAACGATGCCACCTAGAGAAATAACCGCCACGTCGGTCGTACCGCCGCCAATGTCCACTATCATGTGGCCGGCGGCTTCCTGAATGGGAATGCCAGCGCCAATAGCCGCGAGAATCGGCTCTTTAACCACATAAGCATTCTTGGCGCCAGCCTTGAGAGCCGCTTCGACCACCGCGCGCCGTTCGGTAGAAGTCACACCGGCGGGAACCGATATCAAGACGTCCGGTTTGAAAAAATTCCATTTCCCGAGAGCTTTGTTTATATAATAGCGAAGCATGGCTTCCGTAACCCGATAGTCGGCGATGACCCCGTCCTTCATCGGACGGTAAGCTGAAATGCCTTCCGGCGTGCGGCCAATCATAATTTTGGCCTCCATGCCGATTGCCAAGATCCTGTTATCGTCGGAGACTGCCACCACTGACGGCTCATTTAAAACAATGCCCTTGCCCGGCACGAATACCAAGATATTGGTAGTGCCAAGATCTATGCCGAGTTTTTTGGCCATCATAGTTGGTATAATATACTACAAATGAAATCCCTTGACGAAAACCTGAAAAAACGCAATGTTAAAGCACTCTTCAAGCATCCCCGCCTGAAGATGCTCGATGAGTTCCACAAACGCCTCAATGCCGAGAGAAGAGCGGCCGACATGAAGGAGCTGCCCATGAGCGCAGTGGCGGTGAAGACTTCGCACCTATCCGTCCAGGACATGGCTTACTTTCTCAAGAAGTGTTCCCAGAGCTCGAATTTTTCCCGCTGTTTCTTCGGCAGTCTCAAGATAAAAAATGTTTCGACAAGTTCACCACAAGATGATAAAAACTGAAATTCTCCAAAAAGACGCACCCGTACTACGAGAGAAAGCTAAACCCGTAGCAGTCAAAGACATCGGGTCCAAAGAGGTCCAGGCTGTCCTCGAGAGGATGAAGAAATTATTGGCTGCCGAAGACGACGGCGTGGCTATTGCCGCTCCACAAATCGGAGAAAGCTTGCGCATCTTCATCGTCAGCGGCGCCATCTTGTCGCTCAAAGGAACTAAAAAACCTGACGCCGTCTTTATCAACCCGGAAATCATCCGGGCTTCCAAGAAAAGGAAGAAAGTTGAAGAGGGTTGCCTCTCTATCCGCTGGCTCTATGGGAAGGTCAATAGAAGCGAGAAAATTACCATCACGGCTTACGACGAAACCGGCCGGAAGTTTGAGAGAGGAGCATCAGGACTCCTCGCCCAGATATTTCAACATGAGACCGATCACCTCGACGGTATTCTCTTTACCGACAAGGCTGAAGGCGTCCAGGACATCCCGCCCGCCCCCAAAATAAAAATGGTTTTCTTCGGCAGTCTCTCCGACGGTAAGGCGGGTTCCCCATTTTCTCAATACGTACTCGAAGAACTTGAGTTAGCAGGATTTTCTCCCACCCTTTCCATCACTTCCGCCAAAGACCCTTTGCCCATGGACGAATTGAAGAAAACAGAAGCGGATGTATTCGTGGTCGCTTCCTTCGGCAAAATTTTACCAAAAGAACTTATTGAGATACCCAAACACGGCACTCTCAATGTCCACCCCTCGCTTCTACCGACACTGCGCGGTCCGGCCCCTATCCAAGAAACTATTTTACAAAATGAGGAACCAGGGATTACCATCATCAAAATGGATGAGAAGATGGACCACGGGCCGATTCTCGCGCAGGTCAAAATCCCTATGACACCCTGGCCCAACCACTATAGAATAGTGGAAGGAAAATTAGGCAGAGCTGGAGGGATAATTCTGGGTATGATTCTCCCGAAATGGGTGGGGGGCGAAATACGGGAAGTGCCGCAGGATGATTCCAAGGCTACTTACACTAAGCTAATCAAAAAAGAAGACGGGCTCTTAGACCTTAACGATGACCCCGAAAGAAATTTAAGAAAGGTCTTAGCTTACAGCACTTGGCCGGGAGCTTACATGTTCTACAAAAGAAAGACGGGAAAGGAAATTAGGCTAGTCGTAAAAGAGGCGAAGGTGGAAGACGGCAAGTTCGTCCCCGTCCGAGTCATCCCGGCAGGCAAAAAAGAAATGAGCTGGCAGGATTTCTTGCGGGGCAACTAGCGTAGAAAACTTCTGACGTGAGTCATTTTCTTTTTCTAAAGCTTTTAAATTTTAAGCGGTCCATGCCCCAGGAAAATCCCCTAGTCGTACTGTCGGAAAGCCCTTTCATTATATTCTTCATGGTTTCGGCGCCGCGGCGGGCAAGCGTCTCCCGTTTGCCTTTCAATTTTACTATATTATGTGCTATCTCATCTTTGACCACGTCTATAGCCGCATAGAGATCCTCCATTTCTGAAACGGCGTAGGCATCAATATTGGCACCGGTGATATGGACCTCGGCACGGAAGATGTTACCGGTCTTATGGTGCTGTGAACTCTTCCCCACCTCCACCCTGGCTACAGCATCCGCGCTATTGGCCTTGTCCATGTATTTCTCGATAGCAGAAATCTTTTTATGCACATAATTCGAAATAGCCTCTGTCAGCTCGATACCTGTCGCTTTGATATTTATTTTCATATAAATTATTCAAATAATCTGATAAGGTATCCGTCTATCTCGCGCTGGTCAAGGTCGTAGAAATACTGACCTCTCTGGTGAAGCATTTCGGCCAGGGAAACCCCCACAAACCTCCAGTGCCACGGCTCAAAGACGTAATAAGCGTTACCCTTCGGATAAGAGAGGACGAAGCCGTACTTGTGAGCATTGTCTATGAGCCACTGGTAGCCTGGGTCAGCTTCAAATTTTGAGAAAGTGCCGCCCACGGCAGGCGTGGTGAAATCGACCGAAGTCCCGAGTTGATGTTCAGAATAGCCTTGGTCAGCGGAAAATTGGTTGGCTGTCCCCGCGCCATAGGTCACTTTGTAGCCGACCTTCAGAGAGGCCTGGGTGTCGAAGGAGCGGAAAGCGGAAGCGACTTCCAAGCCAAGACCACTGGCGCGAGCCGCGTCCAAAAGTCTTTTGAGATATGGCCAGACATCGGCATGGAAGAGGAAATTTTCGCCTTCCTTAAATTGATAGTTCTCCTCTATTTCAGTCAGTTTGGCCGGAACATAATTCTCGTTCAAGAAATAAACTTTCGAATATTTCCTCAAGAGCTCTTTATCTGTCTTGGCTAGCTTATCGAGCATGCCCACGGTACTGCCGAGAGACTGGATTTGTTCTTGGAAAGAATCGATAACTTCCCGCTGATAATTGGAGAGTTCCAATAGGTCGAGAGTTTCTTGCTTGGAGCCTTCGAGCTCTACTGCCAACTCGACATTCTCTCCCCTTTCTATCTCAAGCTCCTCTGTTAGACCGCGGTACTTCCAATAGGCTCCACCGGCTGCCAGAATAAAGAGAACAACCACGCCAATCAAAGCAATCTGCCAGTTATTTAATTTATTGTAGATATCTGTCTTCACTCTCCCATTCTACCATCTCGAGCCGTAGATTCATCCTCTTTATTGATAAAAGTCTCTAAAACCTCTATTATTCTAGCATTATTCCGCGATAGCTCAGTCGGTAGAGCGCCTCGCTGTTAACGAGGATGTCCCAGGTTCGAGCCCTGGTCGCGGAGC
>JBBDZA010000064.1:0-1893 GCA_040900425.1 Parcubacteria group bacterium | reverse complement strand
TCTGGCTGGCCAAGGGAGCCATGGGGGTTATGGATAAAAAATGGGCTAGCTCGGAACGTCTGAAAGATCTGGAGGATAAGGCCACCGCTCTCATTCTTCGGGAAGAAGAATTGAGGGAGAGTGTAGAACGTCTCGGGACCGAGGAAGGCATCAGGGACGAGATAAGGGAAAGGTTTAGCGTAGCTCAAGTTGGGGAACATGTGGCTGTAATCGTAGAAGACGAAAGTGTTTCGAGTTCCACCGATGACTCGACGAAGGCTTGGTACAAAAGATTCTGGTCTGCTATAATGGGGGACAAATGAAAAAAGTAGAGATATATTCAACCGAGAGTTGCCACTTCTGCCATATGGCTAAGGAGTTTTTTGCCGCCAATAACGTCGCTTTTACCAATTATAATGTCGGAGCTGATGCGACTAAGCGGGCGGAAATGGTGGAAAAAACCGGACAAATGGGTGTACCGGTAATAGTTATAGATGACAAGGATATTGTGGTCGGTTTTGACAAGAATACCCTAACTAAATTACTAGGTTTGCCGGCGTAATCGGTGCCCAGAGTCAGTCTCGAACTGACGACCCCTTCCTCTTCAGGGAAGTGCTCTACCAACTGAGCTATCTGGGCATAGAACCGTGTTCTAGTCTGTTACGAGATACTAAGGAATCCTCTGATACTCTTGAAATTTTCTAAGGCCTGGTCAAAAAACGGCTCCAGATAAAGGTAACCGATGACGAGGGGTACGACTATCAGGGCGACTTTTATGAATCCCCAGATGATGGCCCATCTGGCGGTTCTCTGCATTTTGCGGAGAATATGGTTGTTTTCTTCCACTAGTTTCAAGGAACGTTCCAAGAGCACTCTGTCTTCTGGATTCATGAATAGGAATTATAGCAAAATACCGGTTTTTTTCAAATTCGTGTTATATTTCGAGCACAGCCCCCATAGCTCAACGGATAGAGCCCTCCCGTCCTAAGGGAGAAATGTAGGTTCAATTCCTGCTGGGGGCACCAGAAAAGAAAAATTTTCGATCATTATAGAATTAAACATATGAACCAAAAAAGATTCGCAAATATTATTTTGGTCTTGGCAGTTGCCATTCTTGTGGGAATAGGTGGCTATTTTACTTTTATTAAAAAAGTGGAACCTGTTAATAAACAAAAAGCATCGACACCAACCCAAGCTACAACTCTGACAGAAACAACAACGCAAAATATCAATAGTGAGTGGAAAGTATTTCAGGACAGTCGCTATGCTTTCCAGTTTAACTACCCAGCAGGGTGGAGTGTAGGAAATCAGCAAGGCACTTCTCGAGTTCTCATGTTTAAGGATGAGAAAAACAGCGAAATTATAACCGTAGATACAGGAGTAAATCCCGCAGTTATCGGTGTATCCTATTGTGGTACATATCCGCAAGATAAAAGGTGCGAAATATTGAAGACAAATAGTGGTGGTTATGTGATCATTGATTGGAACGTTAGTGGAACAGCTAACGCCATGTTTAGTTCTCAAGATGGTACTTATGGTGTGAGTCTTACTCTACACAAAATAAATTCTGATACGAAAATTATCTTCAAAAAAGTTCTTTTGACTTTTAAATTCCTAAATTAATCTGCCCCCAAAGAAAAACTTGCTTGTCCGCCGTAGCTTGAAAAGCGTAGGCGGGAAATTGTCAACGGTGCGGCTCACTTCGACTGCATTCAGTACAAACCGCCGCCTTTCCGAATTTTCGCCCTCCTTCACCTATCGGCTTTGGACGGGCAAGCAGGGGGATTTTTCGGAAAAATGCGTTTGGACTAATTCAAGTATTATGTACCACTTAGTTCCCCTTAACTTTAAGTTTAGCCTGGCGGTTTTTGTCTAGTTTAGGCAGATGGAGAACAAGCATCCCGTGCTTTTCCA
>JBBDZA010000063.1:4551-13090 GCA_040900425.1 Parcubacteria group bacterium | reverse complement strand
AAGGGAAAAGTGCTGACTTATAAAGAAGTGGCGAGGCGAGCCGGACGACCGAATGCCTGTAGAGCTGTCGGCAATATTTTAAATAAAAATGTGGATCCCCAAGTCCCTTGTCACAGGGTTATTCGCTCGGACGGAAAGATCGGCGGCTACCGAGACGGTAATGTTTTTAAAGTAGCGAGGTTGAGAAGGGAAGGGTACCTGCCCGCCGGGCCCGGCAGGCGGGTCTAAATTAGAGAGTCAATGACTTCTTTGACTATAGTGCCGTCGGCTTTGCCTCTCAACTCTTTCATAACCATGCCCATAAATTTCCCAACTTCTGTTTTGTCCAACACCGAGTGTTGGACATTAAGCTTCTCTTTGATATAAGCGGAAATTTCTTCCCGAGACATCTGTTGTGGAAGATAAGCTTCGAGAATAACGAGTTCAGATTTCTCGGTATCCGCCAAGTCACTCCGCCCGCCCTTTTCAAACTGTTCGATAGAATCTTTACGCTGTTTGACCGCTCGGGAAATAATAGAGAGCACTTCTTCATCGGAAAGTTCTGCATCAGGCTTCCTTTTCTTGGCCACAGCTTCGTTGGTAAAGCTAGAAAGCAGTCCGCGAATGACATTGAGCCGTATGGTGTCCTTAGCCTTCATGGCTTCAATCATCTGGCCTTTCATATCTTGGTGTAGTGACATATATCCACTATAATACAGGAATGGACTCCCTCATTCTAGTCGTCGTGGCGGCGCTCGTACTCATCAATGCCGGCGCCCTTTTTATCTTCACCAAAAAATTCGGCGAGAAAAAAGATGGTGAGAGCGGAGAGGGGGTGAAGCTTCTCCTCGCACAGCTCCATGAATTCTCCCGCACCGTAGACCAAAAAATGGGAGAAACGAATAAAATGATGAGCGAATCCGTCCGCACCCAATTCGGGGAATCAGCCAAGCTCATCCGGGAAGTCACTATAGGACTGACCAAGCTCGATGAGACTAATCGGCAGGTAGTTTCTTTCACAGATCAATTACAATCTCTCCAGGATATTCTCAAAAATCCCAAACAACGCGGCGTCTTAGGCGAATACTACTTGGAAACTCTCTTGAAAAATGTTTTACCTCCGGGTTCTTACCAGATGCAATATGCTTTTGGCGACGGCACTATCGTCGATGCCGCGGTGTTTGTTAAAGATAAAATAATTCCCATCGACTCCAAGTTTTCCCTGGAGAACTACAACCGCATCGTGGAAGAAAAGAATCCGCTAGAAAAGGAGAGACTAGAGAAACTCTTCGTCGCTGATTTAAAAAACCGGATTGCCGAGACCTCCAAGTACATCCAACCGAACCAAGGCACCATGGATTTTGCCTTCATGTTTATTCCTCATGAAGCCATCTACTATGACCTCATAGTCAATAAAATCGGCGCTCTTAAAGAAGATTCGGAGACCCTTATCCAGCGAGCCGCCTCTAAACATCACGTCCTCATAGTTTCTCCCACCTCTTTCCTCGCTTATCTCCAGACTGTCCTGCAAGGCCTGAACGCTCTGCATATTGAGGAGAAAGCGGTCGAGATTATTAAGAGAGTCGAGGAGCTAGGACGCCATCTCAAAACCTACGAAGAATATTATGCTAAGCTTGGCCACTCTTTATCTACTACCGTAAATCACTATAATTCCGGCTACAAAGAATTGGGCAAGGTCGACAAAGACGTTCTTCGGATTACCGGCGCAGGAGTAGGCCTCGAACCGTTGACTTTAGATAAACCTTCAGTAGAATAAGCAACCTATGGAAGAAATCATAGTCCCAGTAAAAGCGACCAAAAAGAGCTCCTCTAAGGCCTCTCTAAACCTGCCTGCCGGCAGGCAGGGCCCCCAGAAGACCCTTTACGCTATCTTTGCCACAGGAGGCAAACAATACCGCGTCGTAGCTGGAGACAAGGTTAAAATTGAGAAACTCGGTGGTGAATATAAAGAAGGGGACAAAATCGTTTTTGATAAAGTATTGCTCGTCGATGATGGCGCTTCGGAAGTTACTATCGGCGCTCCCTTTATTGAAGGCGCGGTCATTAACGCCATTTTGGATAAAATTGCGCGATATAAAACTGTTGACGTTATTAAATACAAACAGAAGTCCCGTTACTACAAGAAATACGGCCACCGCCAACCCTACTTTGAAATCAAGATAGATTCTATAGTCGTAGCATAAGATAAAAAAGAAGAGCCCCGGCAGAGGTAGTGCAAATGCACGAGACTCTGTCGGGGCTCACTTACTCTGTGGTAACTAGGCGGACTGCTACTTTCTTTAACACTTCTTGAACTTTCTTCACCCGGACAACTACCATCCATGGATCGGGCATGCACACACCCACGAAGTCGCAGGGCATCTTAATGAAGAAGTGGAGGGCCGCCCTGTATCTGTACGGCAGTCGGTCGTTAATGAAATCAGACCAGTGGGGAATGGAGAAACGCTCCATCCTCTTCAGACGAGTATGGAGTCTGCCTTGTTGCCACCGGCGCCGCAGCCTCAAAGCTCTTAATTCCTGTTTGAGCCGTGTGGCGCGAGCGACATCCTGACCATCCTTCTTGTCGACCGCACTGTCGATGATGATCTCTCCCGCCTGCACAGAGACAAAGGCCGGCGAGGCCCCAAAGTTCGGTCCGGTGAGAAGGTGAAAGTGGTTTCCCTTCTCACAGAAGTGGAAGCGAGGCGTAAACCTATCTTTCATTAGAACCTCCTTGTCAAACGCTCTGCGTTTAACATTGGCACTTTCGATAAGTTAGAACGTCTATCTTTTTATATGATACTCTCTTTTTTAGGAAAAGTCAACAGTTTTTTATTTCGTCCGATGCAGAAAAGCGTGTTTAAGAGTTTCCGGATCGACATACTCAAGTTCAGCTCCGGTCGACAAGCCTCTGCCCAGCGTGGAAAATACCAAGGTGTCACCTTGGTAAAGTTGTTTGATAAATTCGGCTGTGTTCTCGCCCTCCAGATTGGCGTTCATAGCCAAAATTATTTCCTTGAGCCCTTTTTCTAAACCTTTCTTAATCCTTACTTCTAACTCCTTACTCCTAATTCTTTTCTCCGGCTCTTTCTCAAGAATCGGGACCACGCCGCCCAAAATGAAATAGTGCCCTTTATAACTGCCACTTCTTTCCACGGCTTCAAAGTCGATATCACGAGGCACTATCATGAGCATGGAACTATCCCGGTTTTGATCCGCACAAACCGAGCAGAGCACTTGTCCTCGGCTGGTCGAAGGAAAAAATCTCATGCACTCACTGCACTGAATGATTTCTTTTTTCAAATCCTGGACCGCCCTGACCAATTCACTCGTATAATCGCCATTTCTGGAAAGCAGGAAATAAACAAAGCGCTTGGCCTGCCTCGGCCCAATGCCGGGAAAACGAGAAAATATTTCAGAGAGTTTATCTATTGAATTCATTAGTTCATCCGTGTCTAGAGGTTTTTAAATTCTTCTTCAGCTTTGCCGTAATTGGAGTAATCTATTTCGACAAAAGTGTTAAAGCGGGTGTGATAATCGAGGGTGGCCGTGCCGAGAGGGCCGTTTCTGTGCTTGGCGATGATGAGCTCCTTTCTCTGGACCTCCTTCATCTTGCCGCTCTCATCACGAATGTCATCTTCGTTAGAGTGGATGAACATGACGAGGTCGGCATCCTGCTCAATTGAACCGGAATCACGCAAATCAGAAAGTTTGGGCTTGCCGCCGCGGGTCTCGACTGCACGCGAGAGCTGGGAGAGGGCGATGACCGGGATGCTCAACTCGCGGGCCAAGTGCTTGAGCGAGCGGGAAATTTCGGTGACTTGCTGGACCATGGAGTCGTTAACGCGGGCGCTAGAGGGAGCCATGAGTTGCAAGTAGTCGACGATAAGCAGTTTGAGGCCCTTTTCAATCTTGAGCTTTCTGGCTGCTGAACGCATCTTCATAATGGTATTGCCCGGCTGGTCGTCAATGTAAATGGGGGTGCGGGAGAGTTCATCAAGCGCATCACGAATATTTTTGAAAACATCGTCACGCCAAGAACCAGTCTGGGTACGGACACCTTTCCTGATGATGGAAGAGTCCGTGCGTGACTGGGCGGCCACAATACGGTCGACCAATTGGTCAGAGCTCATTTCAAGAGAGAAGATACCCACCGGATTATTGTGGAGGCTCGCCGTACGCCTGGCAATGTCGAGAGCAAGCGCTGTCTTACCGACAGAAGGGCGGGCGGCGATGATGATGAGGTCTGATTTCTGGAAACCACCCAGGATATCATCGAGTGATCTGAAACCAGTCTCGACCCCACGCAACTCGTGCTCGGCCGAAGAAAGCTTCTCGAAACGCTCATAGGCTTCGGCCAAGAGGGGAACCAGGTCCTGGAAACGGGCCGAACCAGCGAAGCGTTCAGTAATGTCGAAAATTTTTTTCTCTGCCTGATCCAGGATTTCCTCCAATTCGCCAGCTTCGTTGAAACCGAGATGAGAAAGGTGTTCAGAAGCTTCAATAAGCTGACGCATCATGTACTTCTTCATCACTATCTCGGCGTAGTGCTTGGCGTTGGCGGAAGAGGGGACTGCTGAAGAAAGTTCGGTCAGGTAAGTCGTACCGCCAATGCGTTCCAAAAGTTCTTTTTCCTTAAGTCTCGAAGAAAGGGAGAGAATGTCTATCGGCTGGTGTTTGCCGAATAGTTCGAGCATTGTCTCGAAAATAGTTTTGTGTTTTTCAAAATAGAACGAGGGGGGAGTGACAATATCCAAGACGTCATAAATCGCATCGGGGCGAAGCATGATGGAACCAAGAAGTGCCATCTCCGCTTCCATACTATGCGGTGGAATACGCAGTCCGGTTTTATTCTCGAGAGAGATTACTTGCATGGCACAATAGTAGCAACCCCCGCCATGGCGGGGCAAGCTGGTAAAGGTTTGAAAGTTAGTGTGTAAGCTGTGGAGAAGAGAGTCCGAGCCCCAGCACCTTATCAAAATCCAAAATAGTGGCCAGTTTGTCCTCGGCGGAAACCTCTTTATCTTTAAGCAAGCCCCAGACAATAGCGAGAGCCTGGGCAGTGTTGAGGTCATTTTCCAGCTTTTCGGTGAATCTTTTTTGATAGTCCTCGTTTACAATGCCGCCTAGAGACAAACCACTGGTAAATTTCTTAAGTTTCTTATAAGCATTGTCAGCCGCTTCCAAAGCCTCCCAGGAAAAATTGACCGGGGTGCGGTAGTGAGCCATGAGAAGGAAATAGCGATAGGCAAGGGGACTGAAACCTTTTTCTACTACGACATTTAAAGTAATTTGATTGCCTTCCGACTTAGCCATTTTACCGTCAGCCACATTGACATACTCATTATGGAGCCAGTAATTGGCCAGAGTGCAGCCGCAGGCGTTTTCGGACTGGGCTATCTCATTATTGTGGTGTATGGGAGCCAAATCTATACCACCGGTGTGAATATCGAAAGTTTGGCCAAGATATTTAGTGGACATGGCGGAGCACTCCAAATGCCAGCCCGGGAAACCCTGCCCCCACGGGCTGGCAAAACCTAAATTAGTATTAAACTTCCACAAGGCAAAGTCTTTTGGATTCTTCTTATGCAGGTTCGGTTCCAAGCGTGATTCGGAATCACCGTCGATGCCGCCGAGTTTTCCGTATTGAGTATCTTTGGAAACGTCAAAATAGACACCGTCAGGGGTCAGATAAGTAAAACTTTTTGCCTCTAATACTTTTATGAGTTCGATCTGAACATCGAGATGCTCCGAAGCTTTAGGTAAGACATGTGGCGTTTTAATGTTGAGTTTGGCGATATCTTCTTTAAAGCGTTCCGAGTAGAAATCACCGAGCTCTTTCATCGACTCCATACTGATCGCTTTGCCCTCACGCTTTAAGCCTTTAATGATCTTGTCTTCTCCTTCATCATTATTACCCCCGATACCAACATCGGTAATATTCATTACTTGCTTTACGTCTAAACCAGTGTATTCCAGAGTTCTACGCACAATATCTGCGGTCAGGAAAGCCCTAAGATTCCCAATATGAACATAGTCATAGACCGTCGGGCCACAATGATACATGCCGACGTGGCCGGAGGCTATAGGCTTGAATTCTTCGAGAGAGCCGGTCAGGCTATTGTGTAGTTTTACAGCCACGTATGTATTATATGCTACAATTCTCCAAATGGAATTTCTAAGAAAACACGCCGCCATCCTCTCACTCGGCGCAGTTATTGCCATCGGCTCTTTTACTTTGGGCTTCAATGCGGGGGAAAAAAGCCTTTCGGTGGAAGTGGCCGGAATAGACAACTCGACAAACGGAGCTCCAAGCAGTATTGACTTTGCTCCCTTCTGGAAAACCTGGAATCTCATTAACGAAAAGTATGTGCCAGCGAGCTCCACTAGCAAAATGGTTACCGACCAGGAGAAAGTTTGGGGAGCTATCAAGGGTCTGACTAGTTCGCTCGGTGACCCTTACACCGTCTTTTTCCCACCGGTAGAATCTGAAATGTTTGAATCCGACATTCGCGGCAATTTCGAAGGCGTCGGTATGGAAGTGGTCTCACGAGATGGGGCCATCACGGTCATCGCACCGCTGAAAGATTCCCCGGCTTCTCGGGCAGGCATCATGGCAGGCGATCGCATCATCGAGATAGATGAGAGGGAAACGTCAAGTCTCTCCACTGAAGACGCGGTCCAAATTATCCGCGGACCGAAAGGAACGCGCGTCAATCTGACTATTTTCAGAGAAGGCGCCCCCGAACCGTTCGAAATAGAGGTCACGCGCGACGTCATTAACATCCCCACTCTCTCTACCAGGGAATTACCGGGTGGCATCTTTGTCATCGAACTTTACAGCTTCTCTGCCCAGTCTCCTAATCTTTTCCGAGCCGCCCTGCGAGAATTTATCCTCTCCGGCAATGACAAGCTCATCCTTGACCTGCGGGGTAACCCGGGAGGATTCCTTGAGGCCGCCATAGATATGGCCAGTTGGTTTCTGCCCGCAAGCTCGGTCGTGGTCAGGGAAGATTTTGGGTCCTCCAGAGGAGAGAAAATTTACAGAAGCAAGGGCTATAACATCTTCAATGATGATTTGAAATTTGTGATATTGGTAGACAGGGGCTCTGCCTCAGCCTCCGAGATTTTGGCTGGAGCGCTAGCCGAACATGGCAAGGCTATTTTAGTGGGGAACAAGACCTTCGGTAAAGGTTCCGTCCAAGAACTGGTGGATATCACATCTGACACTTCTCTAAAAGTAACCATCGCCAGGTGGCTGACCCCGGGCGGCATGTCAATCTCTCAAGATGGTATTGAACCAGATTTTCTCGTACAATACGGCCCCAAGGACAGGGAAGCGGGCCGGGATCCTCAACTAGAGAAAGCCATAGAAGTGCTAACTAAATAAATGAGAATCATCTTACTTAAAGATATAAAAGGGGTAGGGAAGAAATTTGAAGAAAAAGAGGTCTCGGACGGCCACGCTGCCAACTTTCTCATCCCTAGAAAAATGGCTGTTTCAGTTGCCGGCTCGTCGGCGGCTTATGTACGCCAACTAAAGGAACAGGCCGAAAAATCTTCTGGAGAGAAGGCACAAGCTCTGGCACAGGAGATTGCCGCAATATCAGGCACCACTATTACTATAAAAATGAAAGCCAATGAGAAGGGACACTTATTCGCCTCTCTGACTCCCACCAAGATTAGCGAGCTCCTCAAAAAAGAGGGGAGAGAAATTGACCCGGAACATCTTGATATTAGAGAACCGATAAAAGCAGTCGGCACCTTCGTAGTACCGGTCAAAGTGGGAGAGGACAAAGAAACTAATTTTACACTCGAGGTTGTCCCAGCTTAACGAGAGAGGACGTTCATCACCTTCTTTTTAACAATCTTGTTATCAAAATGCATTTTGCGCTTGTAGCTGAAAGAAACTACGCCGTCTTTGATAGCAAAGAGAGTGTGGTCCTTGCCCATAGAAACATTCTTGCCGGCAAGTACATCGGTACCGCGCTGGCGCACTAAAACAGACCCAATCTGGGCAAAACTGCCCGGAGACAGCTTGACGCCTAGATACTTGGGATTCGAATCTCGGCCGTTCTTTGACGATCCACCTGCTTTCTTTGTTGCCATACTGTTTTATACTGTAAGTGCGATGAGTATACCCGAAGTAGTCTCCTATGACAAGGACGGCAGGATAGAGGCCAGGGACTGGAGAACCACGCTCTTTCCCAGATTTTTTCTCTCTATCATCATCATTCTGGTAGCCTCACTTTCTTTTGGTATTGGCAGGCTTAGCGTGGTAGGGAACAGGGAACCTATAAAGATAGAGTACGATCCAGTGCTGGCTGGAGAAGGCCCCCAGTCACAAGGCAACATAAGCCAGACAGCCTCGGTCCTCAATGCCGCAGGGAAGCTTGCCCCGCCAAGCGAAGGCGGGGTGGTCGTATCGAAGAATGGTGCCCGCTATCATTACCCACACTGCTCCGGAGCTAAGCAGATAAAAGAGGAGAACAGGATAGTCTTTAAGACGCCGGCCGCCGCGGAGGCGGCCGGCTACACTCTGGCCGCTAACTGCAAGCCC
>JBBDZA010000063.1:0-4451 GCA_040900425.1 Parcubacteria group bacterium | reverse complement strand
GGCTCAACAGAGCCACTTCATAAATACTTCACCATTTAAATTGCTTGACAGCAATGTTTGAATGTGCTAATATATAGGTAAGTCAGCTAGGTGCTGGCTTTTCATTTAGGGGAGCCCTTACGGTCACGGATACCTAAAATTAGAAATTTATCCTACTGTTATTTTTCAGCTTACAACGATCAGCCTTCTGTTAAGCTTCTCATCTTCTGCTGTGTCCATCATGCCTGCGCTACCATCGCTCGTAATGCCCACAACCGAAATAGAGGTAACCGTAGAGACGGCACCTAAAGAAGTCCGAGCCGAAGACTATCAACCGATTATAGATTCGAAGAACATTGAAAGATTCATTAACGACTACTTCGCGGACATTCCCATTATGGCCAAGATTGCTAAGTGTGAATCCCGCTACCGCCACCTCAACTCAAGCGGTACCGTCCTCAAAGGAATGAAGGACAAACGCGATACCGGTGTGATGCAGATTAACCTCTTCTACCACGCCGATACTGCGGACAAGCTTGGATATAACGTCCATGACCTCGATGGTAACGTCGCTTACGCGCGTCACCTCTACGAGAAACAGGGTACCAAGCCTTGGATGTCATCTTCAGCTTGTTGGGCCAAGTTCAACCAGTCTGAAATCGCTAAGATATAATTCTTCTCTCGATTAAACTCGAGACAAGTACACAAACCCGCGCCTAACCGGCGCGGGTTTGTTGTGCCATAATTTTAAATATGTAAAGCGCGCGGACTCCCGGAAGGGAAGTCCGCGCGGTGCGTCAGTCGTCGTCTGGCTTGTTGAAGACTGCGTCTACGGCGATGCCCGCCGTACGTTCAGCGTCTCCCTGTGAGAATCCCAGTGTCCCAGTGCCATAGGAAATCAGGTCGGCCCTGAGTTCACGCAATTCCAGACGTTGCCGTGAAGTGAGTGAAGTCAGCCTTGCCATAGGGCACGATCTTGCCATAAGGCACGATTTTTTCTTGGCCATGTAAGTTCCTCCTATATAAGTTGGGTGCTGTCTGGCGTCCAGTCTGCCTTTAGGGACGAGGGAAGTCAAACTTCCTGGGAATAACCGCCGTTAATGTTATCGCAAAATTGTTTAGGGGCAGCTGCTAATTGATTGATTAATGGTTGAGGATTCATAGTAGGGAATAGATTAAATTATTAATGGAGAGATTACATCAAACTAGCCTGATTTTAAGAGGGTTTGTAATTATTGGTATATCTATCCGTCAAATGGTATGATTAATAATCATGCAACTAGCAATGCTCCAAAACACAGCTAGAAGGGTCTTTTCAGCTCGTTTTAGGTCCAAAATCGAGAGTTTTAACGCTCTTCTTATTGTTTACGAGGTAGAAAAGGGTACTTGGAGAGGTTTTGTTTATCCTTATGGAGAAACTATAGAGGCTAATACAAAAAAAAAGACCCTAAAAACATTGCGTTCTCTTGTAGAGGCTTACTATAAGACTGCGAAACAATATGACTTTCCTGAACATTTGGTAAATGGGGGTCTCACTAATCCGATGGATAAGACTGTATTTAATTGGGCAGTACGTAACAAAGATTTTATGGATAAAGCACACTCTAAATCTGGTGTAGTGGATTCCAAATACTACTATGCCGAAACCTTTAAACCTCAAGCTTAGAGATTACTGTAAAGCAGTAGAAATTTGTATTGAAGAAAAGTATGGTCATTTAAAACATTATGATAATGGAGGAGCAGAGCATACTTTCTTAGTATTCGAGAAAAAAGATGATGATAAGCCGGCAGTTATATGGTCAGTGCATTTTGGCCATAACAAGAAAAAAGAGATCTGGAGTCGAGAAGATTTTAAAAAAATTTATGATAAAACAGCGGTAGCTAAGGAAAGATTTTTAGAAATTTTGAAAAAAATTACAAAAAAGAATTTTAATGTTTAAGAAAATATGCCCACGAATTTTCTTGACTAAAGTGAACGGGGGAGAGGTTCTTCAAAAAATAATAGAAAAATAAAAAGCGATTAGTTTGCAACATATATTGAGAGGGGACGGCAGAAACGCCCATTATCTTTCATAATAGCGTGTCGCACAATATATCTTTGCGACACTAGACTGACAAGAAGCGAGGCGCCCTAGGAGGGCGCCTCTGCCAGAACATCTGGGCTGTAGTTGCTACAGCCGGGAGCGTTTGAGGGGCACAGCGCCCCGCAGAAGGTACAGTCCCCCGCGCGACTCACGATCCGGCTGACAACCTTCAGGCTCCCGCAGTGGGGACAGCCAGGCCGGTCAGGGCTGGGTTCGTAGAAATGTTCGTTGGAACATATGTTAGTCATGCTCATTGTCATGTCCTCTCCCCTCTTTTTCCCTTTAACAGGGAAGTTTGTTCTGACTTTAATTATACAGGTCAAATGCATATAATAGTAGGCCATGCAGACACTCGATCGCATTTGGGATATATTGGCCACCACAGGCTTCAAGGTATCCACTGATACCAGAAAAGACGTCTCCGGCTCCGTTTTCTTTGCCCTGAAAGGGGAGACTTTCGATGGCAACGATTTTGTAGAAAACGCATTGGTAAAAAATCCAGCCGCCATAGTAACTGAAAATGAGCAATTTAAATCGAGAGAAAATGTTTATGTCGTGGACAATACTCTGTCAGTCTTACAAAAATTGGCGCGCCGTTATAGGGACCTCTTCAATATTCCTATCTTGGCTATCGGCGGCTCTAACGGCAAGACAACGACTCGCGGACTCGTTCGTCATTTCTTGGAGAAACGTTACAAGGTGCACGCGACAGCCAGTAATTTGAACAACTACATCGGCCTGCCCCTCTCTATCTTATCCATGAATCGCTCGGCAGAAATAGCCGTATTGGAAATAGGCGCCAACCGTCTCAATGAACATCTCGAGCTTCTCTCCATCCTTAACCCAACCCACGTCCTCGTTACCAATAACGGCCTCGACCACCTGGAAGGCTTTGGTTCACCGGACAATGTCATCAAAGCTAATGAAGAAATCCACGACTGGGCGCGCCAACACAAAGCTATCATTCTTAAAGGTGCCGACCAGGGGCTCGAGATAGCCAAATCATTGCCGCTCTCAATCAGAAAAGATGGCAAGGAATATCCGACACAACTAGTGGGCGATTATAATATAGAAAATATCAACAGAGCTCTCTCGGTTGCTAGAGACTTTGGGGTCAGCGTAGAAGAATCCTTGCTTTCTTTAAGCGACTACTCCCCTGCCAGTTGGCGTTCCCAACTCGTGGAGCGTGACGGCACTCGTTTTGTAGTTGATTGTTATAATGCCAATCCGACAAGCATGAAGCTTGCTCTCGAGAGCTTTACTAAATCGGCGAGAGAACCCAGGGGTCTCATCTTGGGCGACATGCTAGAGTTGGGACCATACGCGGATGAGGCTCATGAGCAGGTCCTGGCATACTTAGCAGGACAAAGATTTGACCCCATCATTCTCATAGGAAAGGATTTTAAAAAAGCGCTGGAAAAAACTAAACTCAAAGCATCCTGGTTCCCCGACTCCGGTTCAACTAAGAAATGGTTTAATAAACAAAATTTTGACGGACACACTCTCCTCCTCAAAGGTTCAAGAGTTATCGGTGTGGAAAAAATTTTAGAGAGAGATGACTCCCCTGCCCTAGTCGACCACGCTTGATTTTACCGCTATTTATAAAGAAAACGGCCCGGACTCTGGTTAGGAGTCCGAGCCTTCAAACAACTTCTCAACTCCCTGAGAAGGTCTGACCTTCACAGAGACTGCATCACGGCTTGACGGAAGCGATTTCCTCGATGAGACGCTGGACTACATCACGCGGCTTCGATGATTGGGTCACCGCCCGCTCGACAATGAGACGGTCGGCACCAGCTTCGAGAGCCGCCTTGGGTGTCATGGCGCGCCCAAGATTCTGATCATCATCTTCGATGACCATCCAGGGCGAACGAATCCCTGGTGTGTTGAGGGTCATCTTCTGGCTACACAGGGCTCGAACCACTCCGACTTCCCGTGGCGCCAAGATGAGGCCATCAAGACCGGCGTCTTCCGCCAGTTGGGCAAGGTGCATGACGGCCTGCTCGACTGAGCTGAGATATACATCCATCGCATCTCGGTCAGTAAAGCTTGTCAGCACAGTCACACCCAGCACCGAAGTGGTAGGCAGCTCGGCCTTGAGAGCTTTCATGGCTACCACACCACTTGCGCAGGACACCGTCACGAAATCGGGGCAGAACTCACGGAGAAGTGCGCCCTCGACAGAGAGCTTCTCACGCGTGCCGGTGAGCTTCAGATCGGCAAAGACTCTGATCCTTCTACGATGGATCATCGTGATCAGATCGTAGCCGCATGATCTCAATGAGGATTCGACCTTCAAAGAGACCCCTGTATCCTCCAGGGCTTCGGCCAGAGTGAGAACTTGGCCAAGAAGCCAGTCGCGATTCTCTCCTTTCTTCGAATCGGGTT
>JBBDZA010000062.1:0-1913 GCA_040900425.1 Parcubacteria group bacterium | reverse complement strand
GTAGACAGAATAAATAAAAAGAAGCCGCCACCTGCATGACGAGCTTCTTTCTCGTGGCAGGGGCAGCGTCACTTGGGTAGCACTACCAGATTCTGGTCCATACCTCGGCGCATTCTTTATTGGTGCAGGTGAAGTGGCCCTTAGCTAGAACAGGTCCAACTTCCGACTCGCCGAGCATCACTCCTGAAAGTGTGAAGCAGCGAAGGCAGAGGTAGATGTTGTTTTCCAGAACTCGGCCTCTCGCCCCGAGAATCTGGAGAGTGCTTGGGAAGTAGCGGAGCGTCTCCCGGAACTCGGGAAGGGTCAGCCACACACTGCCTTGCTGGCCGAAGGTAGCGTGAGCACGCTGGAACTTGATGAACCGAATCCTTTTCCCGTGCACTCTCTCGTAGCTGATCTCGACGTTCTGGAGCCACTTCATCCATCGAGGAATGCGGATTCCCGCGGAGAGCCGGAGCTTAATGGTCTGCCATTTCATCGAGTGTCCTCCTCAGGGTGGAAATTTCGAACGTATTCGGAACTTCCAGCTGGGGAGGAGTAAGAACAGACTGGGTTTATCTAAGCATACGTACGGGAAAAGAAGAAGCCCACCGTTCGTCACGGTGGGCTTCCGCAAGAACAGTGGGCTAACAGTGGGCTATTGGGTCAGGCTGCAGGAGCGAGCGACCAGAGCTGAGAGCCGATAGAGAACACGCATCCCGACGTTGGCGTTCCAGTCACCAGCCCAGTCATTTCGATGGGTTGATGCCGGAGCGACTTCGCACAGATCGAAACCGATGATCTTTCTGCCGCTGTCGACAACTCGCGATATGAGGTAAAACACCTCCTCAAGATTGAATCCGCCAGGCACGGGCGTTCCCGTGTTGGGGCAGAGTGAGGGATCGAGCCCATCGATGTCGAAGCTGACATATACCCAATCCGGCAAATTCCTGATCATCTTGTCAGTGATCGACTTCCACGAGCTTCCTTCGAAAAGCTGACGACGGATCTGGCGTTCCGTAAAAACAACATGCCGATTTTCCTGTGCCGCGATTGCCTCTAGTTCTTCGTCGCAGTAATCCCGGATGCCAGCGTGCACGAAACAACTGATAGCCCATCCCAAGGTGTCACCTTTCAGTGCCTCGAGATCCCGGGCATTACGCATGATCGAAGCATGCGAATACTCTAAGCCCTCGAAAGCATCGCGGAGATCGAAGTGTGCATCGATGTGAAGCACGCCGTACTTCGAATATCTTTCGCGAAGAGCATGCATCAGTCCCAAGGCCGTGCTGTGATCTCCACCGAGAACCCCGACAAGTTTTCCCTTCTGAATCCAGTGTGCAGCTATGGCAGAGACCTCTGATACCATCGTCTGGCAGCCGAGATTCACTTCTTTCTGCAGCTCTTTTGTCGCTGAATCGATCCCTTCTCCCTTTTCGAGACGCAGGATAACTTCTGCGGCCTTCTTACTGAGCTGATCATTGCTCTCCTGCCATCTGGAGGGGATTGACGGCATCGCAATGCCCGTCTTCCACGCACCTGGCACATCTTCATCGTAGAGATCGATTTGGTACGAAGCCTCGAGTATCGCGGCTGGACCATTAGCTGCACCACGGCGGAAGGAGGCCGTCACGTCCCAAGGGACTGGGATAACGATGACTCCTGACTCCTCGGGTGTAAATGGGAGACCGAAAAGGTTACCGTTCGGGTGCCCGACTCCATTTGGATCGAATGCCTTGATCTTCTGTTCTCTCTGATTCATTATATTCCTCCTCAGGGTGGAAATTTCGAATGTGTTCGGAACTTCCAGCTGGGGAGGAGAAGAACAGACTAGGGGTATATAAGCATACCTACAGGAAAAGAAAAGGCCGACAAAGATGACGAGAATTTACCTAGCCGGCGCAGAGTCTGACCTTGCGACAGGTTCGAAAACG
>JBBDZA010000061.1:0-2047 GCA_040900425.1 Parcubacteria group bacterium | reverse complement strand
GAACCCGGCTTCCAAGCTTGAAAAGCTTGTGTCCTAACCGATAGACGATAGGGCCTTTTGTTTAATCTTACCTTTAATATACTTCCTCCCAAAACCACTTTTGAAGTATCTTTCCTTACTTCTAGCAGCAGAGAGGTTTGTTGCTTCTTCGAAATAAATTAACTCAATCGGAAGCCTTGTTTTAGTTGAGGACACCAAACCTTTGTTGTGCTGATCAAGCCTTTTCCGCAAATCTTTAGTAAGACCGTAATAAAGCTTGTGATCCTTTTTACTTTGTAATACGTAGACAAAGTGCATGGTGTCCTAACCGATACCTGCCCGCCCTCCCGGCCTCGCCGGTCGGGAGCAGGCGGGGACGATAGGGCCTTAAACGCGAATTATCATAACATTTTTGGCCAAAAAGACAAAAAATGCTATAGTGCCAAACATTGGAAGAGTGGCTGAGAGGTTTAAGGCACCGGTTTCGAAAACCGGCGTGCGGGCAACCGTACCGTGAGTTCAAATCTCACCTCTTCCGCCTTCGCTCGCCGAAGCGAGCTACGGCGGACACAGTCCGCAAAAGTAGATCGCGAAGGAGAGAAAATATTTATGAAAATCCTGGCCATAGAAACCAGCTGTGATGAGACAGCGATAACACTCTTAGAAGTTGATGGAGCGCTCGAAAAGCCGGCTATCAAAGTCCTGGGCAATACGCTCATGTCGCAAGTCCATTTGCATGAAAAGTACGGCGGTGTTTACCCGAGCCTAGCCAAACGCGAACATGAGAAAAATCTCCCCATTATCTTGAGAGAAACACTCCACGAAGCCGGGGAAAATCCAGAAAATCCTTCTATAGATTACATTGCTGTGACGAGTGGCCCAGGCCTTGAGCCAGCGCTTTGGACCGGCATCACTTTTGCCGAGAACCTGGGCAAACTTTGGAATAAGCCCGTCGTAGCGGTCAACCACATGGAGGGTCATGTCTTCTCGGTACTTTTCGACCTCTCTCCGGAAGAGTCCTTACAACTGCCGGCGCTTGCCCTCCTCGTCTCCGGAGGCCATACCGAGCTTGTATACATAAAAGATTTCGGGAACTATGAAATTATCGGCCAGACCCGCGACGACGCCGTCGGCGAAGCTTTCGACAAGACAGCCCGGATGCTCGGTTTGTCCTATCCTGGAGGCCCCAAAATCTCCAAACTGGCAGAGAGAGCCAGAGAGAAAAATAAGGAAGACGAGATAAAGCTCCCAAGGCCCATGCTCAATTCAAAAGACCTCGATTTCTCTTTCTCCGGCCTCAAAACTGCCGTACTTTACTATCTGAAAAATGTAGACACGGAGTGTCTACAGGATGAGGAATTTAAGGAAGATGTGGCCAGAGCCTTTGAAGATGCGGCTATCGAAGTGCTCACAGAGAAAACTCGCAGGGCTATCGTTAAACTTGGAGGAGAAATAAAAACTTTAATCGTCGGCGGCGGCGTTTCGGCCAATCTCCATTTGTCGAGAGAACTAGAAAAATTAGCGGACGAATTCCCCAATCTCACTCTCCGCATACCCAAAGGACTTTTAACTATGGACAATGCCATCATGATAGGCATCGCGGCATTTATAAAAATTAAACTGAACCCCGCCGTTCTCGAGAACCAAATGCCGATAAAGGCAAACGGCAACTTGTCTATTGCCTCGGCCCGATAATTATCACGTCGTCGGAAGCCTTCTCTATTTTGGGCTCTGATTTGGCCTTGGCCGCGTTAACTAGGTGAAGCGACTTCATCGAGACTTTCATAGAATTGTATTCCGGATAAAAGGATGTCCCAATGAGAGAGACCAAAAGGGCTATGAGTAGTGGCAGGATAAGACACCACCAGCCGAAGATGACCGCCAAGACAATAGCGGCTACGATACCGATATCCACAGTCAGCCACTTAGTGAGAAATCTCTTACGAGTGTTTTCTGGGACGTTTTTATAAAGGACATCTTCAAGGACACTTCCTATGAGATAAAGGACAATTAGTACTAGCAGTAGTCTAAAAAGACATTTTAGTATATCCAGTAAGGTTAGCTGTTG
>JBBDZA010000060.1:11930-14244 GCA_040900425.1 Parcubacteria group bacterium | reverse complement strand
GTGTACCTAAAATTCTTTTATCCGGCCACCGAGCCAAGATAGAGGAGTGGAAGAAAGGCCGTAAAGAGGGAGTTGACAAGAAAAACATCATAGAGTAGGATAGCCCGAACGATTGAGTTACGGCCGGTAGAGGGTTTTAAGACAAATTAATAATTTTTTGGTAAGCACGGATATTAGGGACGTGCTTTGAATTTTTTTGCTTTATTTATGCCCACACCCACACCTCCTCAATCTGTCGACACTACAACTAGACCGAACCCTTCGACAGGGCTCAGGGTAAAGAAGTACTTCGGCCGATTCAGAAAACCTCTGACCGAAACGCCCAATCTGGTCGTTTCGCAAGTGGAGTCTTTCCAGTGGCTGATAGAAAAAGGACTCAAGGAAGTTTTCGAAGAATTCTCTTCCATCAAAGATTTTTCAGAAAAGAAGTTTCAACTTGATTTTACCAGTTTTGAACTAGCGGAGCCGAAGTTCGACGAATATACAGCCAAGGATAGGAAGCTCTCTTACGAGGCTCCTTTGAAGGTGCGTGTACGTCTCAAGAACCTCATCATGAGTACGGAGAAGGAGCAGGAGATATTTATGGCTGATTTCCCGCTCATGACTTCTCACGGCACTTTTATTATTTCCGGTATCGAGCGCGTGGTCGTGCCTCAGCTGGCCCGCTCCACCGGAGTTTCCTTTACCGCCCAGGAATTGAAAGGTAAGAAAACTTTCGGCGCCAAGATAATCCCTGGCCGTGGAGCCTGGATAGAGCTCGAAACTGACCTTGATGGAACCATCTACATTCGCATTGACCGCAAGAGAAAGTTTCCTGTGACCACTCTCTTGCGCGCTTTTGGCGTAGTTTCAAACGACAAAATCCTGGCTCTCTTTGACGGCGTGCCGGGAGCCAAGGCTTATATTGAAAAGACTCTGGCCAAAGATCATACAACTACTGTCGACGAAGCGGCTATAGAAATCCACAAACGTCTGCGTGACGGTGACTTGGCCGCCGCCGAGAACGCCCGCGAATTCGTCCAGTCCATTTTCAATAAAGAGCGTTACGACCTCTCCCGTGTTGGTCGCTTCCGCTTCAACAACCGCTTTGGCATCAAAGAAACGACCAAGGAAATTGAGCGCCGCACCCTCTCGCTTGCTGACATCATCCTCATTATTTCCCACATTATCCATCTCAACACCACTTCCGGTTCGATGGAAGATGACATAGACCACTTGGGTTCACGAAGAGTGCGTCTCGTCGGAGAACTTTTCCAGCAGAAGATTCGCGTCGGCATGGCTCAGATAAAGAGAAACATTCAAAACAGGATGTCTACCATCGATACCGATGTTACTTTGCCCGTCCAGTTCATTTCGCCGAAACCTTTGCAGGCCAGGATGAAAGAATTCTTCACCACTAACCAGCTGTCGCAATTCATGCAACAGACCAACGCTCTCGAAGAACTCGAACATCTTCGCACTGTCTCCGCTCTTGGTCCTGGCGGTCTCAACCGCGCCCGCGCCGGTTATGAAGTGCGCGACGTGCATCCTTCGCACTACGGCCGCCTTTGTCCCATCCAAACGCCGGAGGGTCCCAATATCGGTCTTATTTTACGCCTGGCCGCCTACTCTCGCATCAATGATTTCGGCATGATTGAAACTCCATATGCCGTAGTTAAGGATGGCAAGATCACGGGAGAAGTGAAATATTTGAATGCTCTCGAAGAAGAAAATTCGGTCATTGCCCACGCAGCTACTCCAGTAGAGAATGACAGAATCATTCCGGAAACAGTCGAGGTTCGTCTCAAGGGTACACCCCAGACTCTCCCGAGGGATGAAGTCACTTACATGGACGTGGCTACCAACCAAGCTTTCTCCATTGCCACATCGATGATTCCGTTCCTCAACCATAACGATGCCAATCGCGCTCTCATGGGTTCGAACATGCAGAAGCAGGCTACTCCGTGCATTGTTCCGGAAGTGCCTTTAGTGGCTACCGGCGTTGAAGACGTGGCTATTCGCGACACCGGCAGGGTCATCTTCTCCAACGTAGAGGGAGTTGTTTCTTACGTGGATGGCAAATCAATTGTTGTCAAAGATAACAAAGGTAACAGCCACAAGTTTCCGCTCGTTAATTTCTCCATGACTAATGGCTTTACGACCTTCCACCAAAGGCCTTCAGTCGAATTGGGCGAGAAAGTTAAGAAGGGTACAGTATTGGCAGATACTTCTTCTTCAGCCAGTGGGCAAATGTCTGTCGGTCAGAATGTTTTAGTAGCTTTCATGTCCTGGTCAGGTGCCAACTACGAAGACGCCATCATTATTTCGGAGCGCC
>JBBDZA010000060.1:1367-11830 GCA_040900425.1 Parcubacteria group bacterium | reverse complement strand
TTCATGTCCTGGTCAGGTGCCAACTACGAAGACGCCATCATTATTTCGGAGCGCCTGGTGGAGAAAAGCAAATTTACTTCCATCCATATCGAAGAGTTCACTATCAATGTCCGCGACACCAAACTGGGTCCGGAAATGACCACTTGCGACATTCCGAACGTGGGTGAGTCCAAATTGAAGAACCTGGCCGAAGACGGCATCATCAGGGTCGGCGCCGAAGTTCGCTCCGGTGACATCTTGGTTGGCAAGATTACTCCCAAGGGCGAATCACAGCTGACCCCGGAAGAGCGCCTGCTCCGCTCCCTTTTCGGAGAGAAAGCTCGTGATGTCAAAGATACTTCCAAGCGCATGGAGGGTGGCAAGCGCGGTCGTGTTATTTCCGTCCAGGTCTTTACCCGCGAGAAAGGCGACAAACTCGATTCCGGTATTCTCAAGCAAATTCACATCCAGGTAGCACAATTGAGAAACGTTTCAGTCGGTGATAAATTGGCCGGCCGGCACGGTAACAAAGGAGTTATTTCCAAAATATTGCCAGTCGAAGACATGCCTTACATGGCCGACGGTACTCCTATCGATGTGATTCTCACTCCGCTTGGCGTGCCTTCCCGCATGAACCTCGGCCAGATTTTGGAAATGCATCTTGGCCTTGCGGCGCACACTCTTAATTACCAGGCCATCGTGCCTCCGTTTGCCGGCGCCACCGAAGATGAAATTAAGGAAGAGCTTGTCAAAGCCAACTTCAAAGAGTCTGGCAAGGTCACTCTTTTCGACGGCCGTACCGGAGAGTCGTTCAATCAAGAGATTGCCATCGGTTACATGTACATCCTCAAACTTCACCACATGGTTGAGGACAAGATACACATGCGCTCCATCGGTCCTTATTCTCTTATTACCCAACAGCCTCTTGGCGGTAAAGCCCAGAACGGAGGCCAGCGTTTTGGAGAGATGGAAGTCTGGGCGCTTCTTGGTCACGGAGCCAGTTACACTCTCCGAGAAATGCTCACTATCAAGTCTGACGATATTCTCGGCCGTTCTGCCGCTTTCGACGCTATTGTCAAAGGCGAGAAGATTCCGGAACCGAACCTACCGGCTTCATTTAATGTCCTCCTCAATAACCTGCGCGGCCTCGCGCTGGATGTGGAGTTGAAGAAGAAGCCGGAAGGCCCCCAAGATAACAGAGTTAATTAGAAGTTAAGTAAACACATATGATCACCGACACCAAAACATCAAAGACTTCTAGCGGGATGTATAATTACAGGCCGAAAGGGGCTCCTGCTAAAGAGTTCGATGCCATTAGTATTAAACTGGCTTCTCCTGACCGAATCAGGGAATGGTCGCACGGAGAAGTGACCAAACCGGAAACTATTAATTACCGCACCCAAAGAAGTGAGCGGAACGGTCTTTTCGATGAGAAAATTTTCGGGCCGGACAAGGATTTCGAATGTTACTGTGGCAAATACCGTGGCATCAGGTACAAGGGTATTGTTTGTGAAAAATGCGGCGTCGAGATTACGCGCTCTATAGTGCGCCGCGAGCGCATGGGTCATATAGAACTGGCCACTCCGGTCGCCCATATTTGGTTTTTGAAGAACGTGCCTTCCAGGATATCTCTGGTGATGGGTATTCCAGTTTCGGATTTGGAGAAGGTCGTTTACTTTGCCGGCTACATCGTCACGAGCGTTTCAGAGACGGAAAAGGCCAGGGTGCTCAAGGACTTGGAGTCAGAATTTAAATCAAAACACAAAGCTCTCCAGGATGAGAAGAGTAAGCTCGCTCTCAAAGAATTAGCTCAAGCTACCAAGCGCGACATCGAGGCTCTCGTACCTGGCAAAGTGCTCAATGAAGTTGAATACCACCGCTCAAGCATGAAGTACCCGACTATTTTCGAGGCGGGCATCGGTGCGGAAGCTATCTACGATATTTTGAAAGAGATTGACCTTGGGAAACTCTTAAAAGAGCTAGAGGCAGAAGTGGGACATTCTCCTTCAACGGAAATTTCCCGCCTGAACAAGCGCATTTCCACTGTGCAGTGGATGATTAATTCCGGCAACAGACCGGAGTGGATGTTTCTCGTACGTATTCCGGTTATTCCGCCGGCTATCAGGCCGATGGTGCCTCTCGATGGGGGCCGCTATGCCACTTCAGACGTCAATGACCTGTATCGCCGCGTCATCAATCGCAATAACCGTCTCAAGAAATTGAAGGAGATTAATGCTCCGGACGTTATTTTGCGCAATGAAAAAAGAATTCTCCAAGAAGCAGTCGATGCTCTCATAGACAACACCATTAGGCATTCGAGCGTCTCTGGCAATCAGTCCCAGCGTCGTCCGCTCAAATCCCTCTCCGACAATCTCAAAGGTAAAAGAGGACTTTTCAGACAAAACCTTTTAGGTAAACGCGTTGATTACTCCGGTCGTTCGGTTATTGTCGTCGGTCCGGAATTAAAGCTCCATCAGTGCGGTTTGCCCAAGCACATGGCACTCGAACTCTTCAAGCCGTTCATTGTTTCTGAACTTCTCAAACGCGAACTTTCTTACAATATTCCGGGAGCCCGCCGTCTGATTGAAGATGCCATTCCTGAAGTCTGGGCCATCCTTGAAGAAGTCATTCGCGGCAAATATGTTCTCTTAAATCGCGCCCCGACTCTTCACCGCCTCGGTATCCAGGCTTTTCAGCCGGTGCTCATCGAAGGTAATGCCATCCAGCTTCATCCGCTGGTCTGCACCGCTTTCAACGCAGACTTCGACGGCGACCAGATGGCCGTCCACGTTCCTCTTTCCGAAGAAGCTCAAGCTGAAGCACGTCTCGTCATGGCTGCAGACAAAAATATTCTCAAGCCGGGTAATGGCGAACCAGTGGTTTCTCCACGACAAGATGTTGTACTTGGCACTTATTGGATGACGAGAATTGTCCCAGGTGATAAGGGAGAGGGTGGGTTTTATTCAAATCCCAACAGTGTTATCACTGCCTACGAGTTTGGCGCAGTTAGTCTGCGAGCTAAAATATCCGTTCTACCAACCAATACAGAGAGATACAAACAATTCGAAGGCAAAGTATTCGAAACTTCGGTCGGGCGCCTCCTCTTTAATGGCATTTTACCCTCTGATTATCCATTTATAAACCATGAGGTTGGTAGAAAAAGAATGTCGGAATTACTCGACAACTTACTGGAACAATACGGTATCGAAGAAGTTCCTGCCATCATAGATAAGATAAAGACGTTTGGTTTTCGATACGCTACGGTATCCGGTATTACCTGGGGATTGGGGGATGTGAAAATCCCGAAAGGCAAGGGTATTCTAATAGAAAAAGGGCAAGAAGCCGTAAAAGAGATTGTCGGCCAATATAACGGGGGCTTGCTCTCCGAGAATGAGCGTATTGTTAAATCGGTCGAAATCTGGCAAGGCATTAAGTTGGATATAGAGAAACTTATTCCGGGCACATTGGATAGCAATAATCCAATCTATGACATCATCCTTTCAGAAGCTCGCGGCTCATTCGGCAACCTAAACCAGATGGCCGGTATGAAAGGTATCATCCAGAACGTTTCCGGCGACGCTCTCGAATTTCCGATCCTTTCCTGCTACAAAGAAGGCTTAACACCACTTGAATACTTCATCACTACCCACGGCTCGAGAAAAGGTCTGACTGACACCGCACTCAACACTGCCAAGGCCGGCTATCTGACCCGCCGACTCTTCGATGTCGCTCAAGATGAAATAGTGACTGAAGAGGATTGTGGGGTCAAAGACGGCATTATTATAAACAAGAAGACGGCGTCGGGGATTGAGATTCCTCTTTCCAAGAATATTAAAGGCCGGTTCCTGGCTGTAGACCTTCTGGATGGTGCTGGGACTGTCTTGTTCAAACGCGGGCATCTCTTTACCAAGACCGACGGAGAAATAGTGGACAAAGCCGCAATTGAGCGAGTGACTGTGCGTTCGCCTTTGGCCTGCAAATCCATCCATGGCGTGTGCGTGGCATGTTACGGAGTCGACCTCGGCAATAATAAGCCGATTGAATTGGGCGAAGCCGTTGGTACAGTGGCTGCCCAAGCTATCGGAGAACCTGGAACGCAGCTGACCATGCGTACTTTCCATGCTGGCGGTATCGCTTCAGCGGGTGGGGACATTGTCGCCGGTCTGCCTCGCGTTGAAGAAATATTCGAGAAGCGCAAACCAAAAGTGCCGGCTGTCATTAGTCACATTGATGGTATCGTGAGCGAAATTAAAGTGCTCGGGCATGACAGGCTTATTATAGTGACGCCTGAAATAGGGGAGACGAAAGGCAGTCCCTCGAGAAAACTCGGGGCGGGGAAGCTTGATAACGAATACACGGTTCAGGCCACGAGGTCACTTTTGGCCAAAGTGGGTCAGAATGTCAAAAAGGGCGAGGTCATGACCGACGGCTCGGTTGATCTCGACGAACTCTTCCGTTATGCCGGTCGCGAGAAGACTGAAAATTATATTATCCATGAAGTTTCTAAACTCTACGAACTTCAGGGTGCCGCGGTGTCCCATAAGCATATTGAGCTCATCGTGCGCCAGATGTTTGCCCGCCGCAAGATTAAAAATGCTGGAGATACGCACTTTACTCGCGGAGATATCGTCGAGGTTTCTGTATTGACCGAGGTCAATGCCATAATGAAGGAGAAAGGCTTGGAGGAAGCCACGGCTGATCCCGTCATCATGGGCATCACCGAAGTTTCTCTTTCCCGTTCCAGCTTCTTGTCCGCGGCTTCGTTCCAGCACACTCCTCGGGTGCTGATTCAGGCCGCTATCCGGGGCGCCGAGGATAACCTCGTCGGCCTTAAGGAAAATGTCATCATCGGCCGCCTTATCCCGGCAGGCACCAGCTTCAAGGGAGGTTATAAAGAAAAATTGATATGCGAGGCGATGTTGACACAATCAAAGAACGGTTAGATATAGCCGAGGTCGTTTCCGGATATATCAAACTAGAGAAGGCGGGCACCAGTTTTAAGGCCCGTTGCCCGTTCCACAATGAGAAGACCCCGTCCTTCTTCGTTTCCCCCTTGCGCCAAAGTTATTACTGTTTCGGTTGCGGTGCCAAGGGGGATATCTTCACTTTTACCGAAGAGGTGGAGGGTCTGGATTTCCGCGGAGCGCTCAAGTTTCTCGCGGGAAAAGCAGGTGTCGAGATTGAATATCGCGGCGGTGAGTCTAAGACGGAAAAAGACAAGATACTCAATGCTTTAGAGGAAGGAACCAAGTTCTTTGAAAAAGAATTAGCCAATAATGAGCCGGCCCGCCGCTACATTGCCTCAAGGGGCATAAGCGAGGAATCTATTAAAGACTGGCGCATTGGCTACGCACCGGCCCAGTGGCGCTTGCTTTACGAGCGCCTCAAGAGCTTGGGCTATGAGAGGGAAATAATTTTCAAGGCAGGTCTTGCCAAGACAAGTGAGGCAAGTTCCGCCAAGGAACCCTACGATGTGTTCCGCGATCGTATTATTTTTCCTCTCTCTGACACCAATGGTTCAGTCATTGCTTTCTCTGGCCGCGCCCTAGGCAAAGAGACGGAACCGAAGTATTTAAACAGTCCTGACACTGTGCTTTTCACCAAAAGCGAAGTGCTCTACGGCCTTGATAAAGCTAAAGAACAGATACGCCGCAAAGATTACGCCATTCTCGTGGAAGGCCAGACAGACTTGGTGCTCTCTCACCAATCGGGAGTGAAAAATACCGTAGCTTCTTCGGGCACTGCCTTCACTCGCGCCCATCTTGAACGGCTTAAGCGCCTGTCTCCTCGGATAATTCTGGCCTTCGATGGAGATCTGGCGGGGGAGAAAGCGGCAGAGAAGGCGAGCGTCTTGGGAATTTCTTTAGGACTTGAAGTCAAGGTAGCCAATCTCCCCCAAGGTCTTGACCCGGCGGAGGTGGCCAGTAAAGATCCGGAAGTCTGGAAAAATATTCTTCGGCAATCTTTGCCGGCCGTCGAATTTTTCTTCAACAAAATTGAAGAGAAAGAAAAAGACCATAGAAAGTTAGGTAAAGAGGTTGAGAAAAAAATTCTTCCCATTCTCAAGATTATCGCCAGTTCCATAGAGCAATCACATTTTATCTCGATGCTTGCTAAACGCACCGGGATAAAAGAGGAAATACTATGGGAGGATTTGAAGAAAGCTCCCAGGGCCGATGCCCTGCTTGGAAGAGAGGCGGGAAGTTTGAAAACAGCTGAAATGGATTCGGAGAAAAATCCGATTCATACTCAAAAAGAGCAAATGGAAGAGCGTTTGGCGGAAATCAAGCTGTGGCAAGAAGAGATGACCGGACCCGGTCCGGAAATCACCATTTTGAAGAAAGAGGAGTCGGAGCTTAGGGACAATCTTTCCGGGCTTCTCTTGCGCGATAGCCTTAGCCAGCTGCTTTCCGAACTGGCGCGAGCAGAAGCATCGAAAGAAGGTAAGCAAATTGAGAGCCTCACTCTCCGTATCCAGGAAATTCACGGCCAGATGAGAGCTCTCGAGGAAAAAAAGAAAATGCTGTAAAATAACACAAAAGTTTTAATGACCAAAAATAAAAAACAAAAGAATAAAAAACCCTCTCGACGCATCGCTAGACGCGGCAAGGTCGCCTCTAAAAAGAAGCGGGTGAAGTCGGTAAAAAAAGTTTCCAAGCCCAAGAAGCTCGTTAAGCAAAAAGCCCCGACTAAAAAGAAGCTTGATGAGATTATCAAGATGGACCGCCTGGTGACTCATGGCAAGGAGCGCGGTTTTGTCACTTTCGACGAAATATTGAAAGAGTTTCCGACCATTGAGACCAATATAGAATTTCTTGATGAGCTTTATGCCAAGCTCCATACTCTCGGCGTCGATATTCTCGAAGGGGGAGGTTTACTTGAGATGCCCGAAGAAGAAACTGGCAAACACTATGCGTATTCCCGCGGGGATTCATCATACGACTCCATCCAAATGTATCTGCGGGAGATAGGCCAGTATCCGCTCATTGCCGGCTCGATGGAAAAAGAATTAGCTAAAAGGATAGAAGCGGGGGACGAAGATGCTAAGAATTTATTGATGAAAGCCAATCTTCGCCTTGTAGTTTCCATTGCCAAGAAATACGCTAATAGGAGTCCAGACCTAACGCTTCTCGACCTTATTCAAGAAGGAAATTTGGGGTTGCATAAGGCGGTGGAAAAATTCGACTGGACCAAGGGCTTTAAATTCTCGACTTATGCGACCTGGTGGATTAGGCAGGCCATTACCCGCGCTTTGGCTGACCAGTCGCGTACTATCCGCGTGCCGGTACACATGGTCGAGACTATCGCCAAGTATAAGCAAGTGGTTCGCCGCCTGACGCAAGACCTCGGTAGGGAACCGCTCCAAGAAGAGATTGCCTTGGAGATGAATCTTGATGTCGATAAAATTTATCAAATAGAGAAAATCGACCAATCCACGGTTTCTTTGGAGAGTCCTGTTGGTAATGATGGGGAAGATGATAAGAGCAAGCTCGGAGATTTCCTGGCCGATGATAAGATATTGTCTCCTGACCAGGATTCTTCGCGTCGTATTGTCTCCGACCAGGTCAAAGAAATTTTAGGTGACCTGCCTCCTAAAGAAAGAAAGATTCTGGAAATGCGTCACGGGCTTCTCGACGGCTATACTCACACTCTCGAGGAAGTGGGTAAGGTTTTTGGCGTGACTCGTGAACGTATCCGCCAAATAGAAGCCAAAGCACACGAAAAAATCCGCCAGCACGATAAAATAAACAGATTAAGGGGGTATTAGGTTAAGCCTCGATGGTTATTTCCAAGTCAGAATTCATGATGTTTCTGAAGCACCCAGCCTGGCTGTGGCTTAAGAAATTTGCCAAAGATAAACTGCCCATACCGGATGAGGGTCTCCAAGCCCTGTTTGATGAAGGCACTCTTTTTGAAGAATACGCGGAGAAGCTTTTTCCCGAGGCCGTAAAACTTGGTTATAAAAATGGAGGTGATTTCAGCGGTACCAAGTATTACGCTCTGCCAGAAGAGACTACCAAGGAGATCAAGAATGGAACAGAAGTGATTATGCAGGGGAGGTTTGAGGCCGGCAACATTACTTCTATTTTCGACGTGCTGGAAAAAGCTGGCGACAAAACTTATAACCTCTATGAGATTAAATCATCGACGAGCGTCAAGCCCGAGCACATTTCGGACCTGGCTTTCCAGACTATTGTTCTAGAAAAAGCGGGGCTATCGGTCAAGAATGCTTATGTTCTCCATGTTAATAACAAGTATGTTCGAAATGGGACAATCGAGCCTACCAAGATAAGTGCGAAGAGTGATGTTACCGAAGAGGTGCGCGAGAATCTAGAAGAAACGCGTGAGAATATCGCCCAGGCCTTCAAGATATTGGAGCAAAAGGAAATGCCGGACATTTCTCCTCGCCACCTCAAGCAAGGTGGGGACACTCTCGCAGAGTGGTTGGCAATCATCGAAGGCATTAAAGGGGAACTGCCCCGCTACAGCATTTATAAGCTCGCGAGCTCTGACCCCAAGACTCTAGGCTGGCTCGAAGACAATGGCATTGAACTCTTAAATGACATTCCCCTCGATGGTCCTCTGTCAGAAAAGCAGTTGCGTCAGGTTGAAGCTATGAAATCGGATGTACAGCATATCGACACGGAAGAAATTAAAAATTTTCTCAATGATTTGGAATACCCTTTGTATTTTCTGGACTACGAAACATTGGCGAGCGTCATCCCGGCTTTCGACGGCTATCGGCCATACCAGCAGGTACCATTCCAATATTCTCTGCACATCCTCGATAAACCGGGGGGTCAATTAACGCACAAAGAATATCTCCATACGGATAACTCTGACCCAGTCCCATCACTTTTGGAACATCTGCAAAATGATTTAGGCGCCAAAGGCTCTGTAATCTCGTGGTATATGAGCTTTGAGAAAACCCGGAATACCGAGATGGGGAAGATGCATCCTAAATATGAAAAATTCCTGGCCGGAGTGAATGAAAGAATGGTTGACCTGATGATTCCGTTCTCTAAAGGTTGGTTTGTGGACAAGGATTTCTTTGGCAGGGCTTCTATTAAATCAGTATTGCCGACCCTCTTACCAGAGTTCAGTTATAAAAAGCTTAATATTTCCGAAGGTGGACAAGCTCAACGCGTCTGGATGCAGACAGTTCTAGGTGGTAAAGACCCTGACAAGAAAGAACAAATAATGAAAGACTTACGGGAATACTGCAGGCTCGATACCTACGCCATGTATGCCATCCTCAAATATTTGGAGGGGAGAGTCTAGGCGACCTGCCGGCCGATTATTCGAGCAATGCGTCTATGTTAAGTTTGATGTTGGCAAGCGGTTCGGCGCCGTTGATGACCACTTTGCGCCCATCTTTAGCTATGATAACGGAATAAGGGGTGCCCAAGGCGCCCGCTCTGACGGCTTCTTCCACACTTTTTCTGACAAACTCATTGTGTCTTCCACTTGAAAGGCAGGTGTTGAAGGCTGTGACATCTAGCCCCACGGCGGCCGCTATTTTAGGCAGTTCGGCCGGATCAAGGGAGTCGTTGGAATTAGTGGTTTCAAAAATTTTGTCCAAATAGTTCCAGAAAGATTGGTTCCCACCCAGTTCAGCGGCACACTCTGTTGCTTCTGCTTCTTTGGTCGCTCTCTCATGCAACTGGGCTATTGGAAAGTGCCTGTAGACCCAGGCGACTTGTCCATCGTAAGTCTTCACCACTTCTTTCATAGTGTTGTGGAAAGTTTTACAAAAGGGGCATTCGGTGTCGGAGTATTCCACTATCACGAGAGCCGCGTCTCTCGAGCCGATGATGTGGTCTTTTTCCGTAACGGGGGCTATGTTAATTTGTGAGGCAGGGTTATTGACGCCGACGGCCTGTGTTGGACCCTTGGAACCGGCACCGAAATAAATAGCGGCGGCCACAAAACTACCGGCGATGACGATGGCTACCGGAATAAGGTAATTATTTTGTGCGTTTTGTTCCATGATTTTGTGTTAGATTGGCATTATAACATTAAAATGGCATGGAGAAAGTAAGTTTGTGGTTACCGGACTTCTCCCATTCTGAAGTATCCAGTTTTATCTCATTGAGCGCACCACCTTCTTTGAATAAAAGGGAATTATGGGCGAGGGCGTGCTCGTAAAGTTCTTTAGTCAGTCTAACATCATCCAGGCAATACGCCCGGACTCGCTCTACATCCCCGGCCTTCCACCAGTTCATAGCATCGGCTCCTCCGCCCGATTTATTTTCTCCCAAAGTTCCTTCTGCGAGCTGGTCTAAGCGCATCCGGCGTCCGTAAGAATCTTTTATTTCTTTTAAAATATCTAGACTCCTGATTTTAGTTAAATCACCCGGATAATATTTGTTAAGAATGGGGATATCGAAGTGGTCTGAATTGAAACCGATAAGCATATCGGCGCGTTCGAGTATTGGCCAGAGCTTCGAGAGGTCTTCCTCGAGATACGAAGAATATGAATC
>JBBDZA010000060.1:0-1267 GCA_040900425.1 Parcubacteria group bacterium | reverse complement strand
ATCACAGTTTAATTGCCAGTGTTCGCGCTTGCGCCCACGTTGAGGTTGTTCGTAGCGGAAAATATTCGGTATGGAATACCAGCGCAAGGGAAATTTCAGACTTTTACGGCGAGCGGCCACCATCCTAGCCAAGGTCGGGGTCATTTCCGGGCGGAGAACAACTTCTCGTCCGCCACGATCGGTAAAGGCAAATGTTTGTCTAGTAACTATCTCCTCACTTGTCTTGTTCTTGTAAAGCTCGGCCGGTTCCAGAAGGGAAGCACTGTATTCCTGATAGCCTTCTTTTTCCGCTACTTCTCGCCAGGTTTTAAAGATATGGTTCTCGATAGCCATATCTTCAGGATAAAAATCCCGGACTCCTTTGTAAGGCCCCGTATCAAGTTTTGACATGCGGGTATTATACAGCTTTTTTCTGCGCTTTTGAACGGGCCTGTTGGGTCAGGAAGATTTTACGCAGGCGGACACTCGTTGGCGTAATTTCTATATATTCATCATCACCCATGATTTCCATAGCACGCTCGATATCCAGTTTGTAGGCAGGGGTCAGGTAAATGCCTTCGTCTGAACCGGAAGCGCGCATGTTGGTCAGCTGTTTGCCTTTGGTCGGGTTAACGTAAAGGTCTTCTCCTTTGGAGGTATTGCCGATGACCTGGCCTTCGTAAACTTCATCTGCCGGTTCAATGTATAAAGTTCCTCTGTCCTGGAGATTGTTGAGTGAGAAAGCCAAGGCCTTGCCGCTTTCCATGGATATCATGGAACCACCTTTTTCGTTTCTCATTTCTCCAGCGTACGGCTTGAAGGCGGTAAAGCGGGAGGAAAGAATACCCAGCCCTTTAGTGTCGATTATAAATTGACTGCGATAGCCCAAGAGCCCACGAGTCGGAGCTTCAAAAGTGATGCGCGTTTGCCTGCCCGACGGTCCGGTGGCGGGCCCATCAATCGTTTTCATATCAAGGAGTGATGCTCGGCGTTCTGTCAATTTGGCAATTACCGTACTCGACATGACTTCCGGAACGTCCGCTATCACTTCTTCAAATGGTTCAAGCTTCTCTCCGTTCTCGATTTTTTCCAATACTTTCGGCTGGGAGACTTGGAGTTCGAATCCTTCCCTGCGCATGTTTTCAAGAAGGATGGCGATGTGGAGTTCGCCTCGTCCGTAAACCGTCATGGTCTCACTTAGAGAAAAGTCTACTTTAAGACCCACGTTGACTTCGAGTTCGCGTTCTAGGCGCTCGCGTATTTGTCGGCCCGTGACGAATTTACCCAC
>JBBDZA010000059.1:0-2077 GCA_040900425.1 Parcubacteria group bacterium | reverse complement strand
CCCATAGCCACGAGCCAGTAGACGAGCATTGCCAGAAGTGTCGTCCACTCAAAGATACTGCCATCAACCTGTGAGACACCGAAGACATTCTGGAATGGCGCCACAAAAAGACTTGTCGAACTATAAATAAAATTGGTAAAGCCGGCCCCTGGGTTCGCGCCCAGAAATTTCAGAACAAACCGAAAAGCCAGAAGCGCTTCGAGAATGCCCAAGATGTACCAGACAATTTGGGTACCGCGGTATAAGGGCTTGGTAGTAGCTGATGTGTATGAGGAATCCATATTATTTTACATAACTATTAGTGCTAATAGTATTGATGACGTATATGTAGCCCAATTAATACAAAGTTATACTCCGGACGCATTAGGGGCGAGGGTGTTTTACTTGTACAATAAATACAGAGAAGCTCTTAGTTTACAGGAGAGAAAGGGAGGCTCATATGCTGACACAGCTTCTGTTGACGATCGGTGTCGCAATGGTCGTGACGCAGGTGGCTGTGTTCGCGACTACTATCCACCTGCACCGTGCCGCAACACACCGAGCCATCGCCCTAGATCCGCTCGTCGCCTGGCTCTGCAAGTTCATTTTGTGGATTACCACCGGCCAGAGGACGCGTGAGTGGGTAGCGGTACACCGCAAACACCACACTTTCACCGACCAGGAGGGCGACCCGCACAGCCCGCGCTTGCTCGGCTTCTGGAAGGTTCAGCTCGGCAACGTGTACTACTACGTCAAGGCCACGAAAGACCCTGATATCCTAGTCAAGTATGCTCCCGACGTAGAGGAAGGCCTGTGGGATCGCAAGGTGTTCAACCACGGTCGGCTCGGCATCTTTCTCGGTACGGTAGCGCTCTGTGCACTCATGGGTGTGGGCTGGGGACTGGCTGGAGCTCTCATGCATACCGTGATGTACATGGCAGTGATCGCCCCGCTCATCAACGGCCTTGGTCACTGGAGCGGACAGAAAAACTTCGGAAACACTGCCTATAACCAGCCAGGCCTTTCCTGGTTCACTGGCGGTGAGGCCCTGCACAACAACCACCACGCCCACCCGCGCTCGCCGAAGTTCAGCATGCGCCGCTTCGAGTTCGATCCATCCTGGCCGGTCATCCGCGCTCTCGCCGCCGTCAGATTGGTAACGGTAATCGGCGCGGTCGTACGCCTGCCCTAGACCACCTCGAGACAGCACTCCTCTCCACAGCCCCGGCAAACACGCCGGGGCTGCTCTTCTTTTTGAGGAGCTACTCGAAAATAATTTCTCCGAAATACGCTACGAGAAACACCACAGTAATACTGCCCGCGAGTAAGACCGGCGCCAATTTTTTGTATGGTATCCCCCAAATAGCCAGAGCAATCATTAAAATATCATTGGGTAACGGAGTAAAGCCTATGTAGACATAAACACCGGCCAAGACGGCCTTCATGGGTAATTTTTCCATCCTGGAAACAAGCCAGCTGAAAATGGGCTTCGCTTTTTTCTCCAGAATACCCACTCCGTATCGAGCCGCGAAAAAGAAAATACTGTCACTAATGAAGATACCCGCTCCTCCAAAGAGAGCAAGGATAAACGGATTCGCTCCCCCACTTGCAAATGTCGCCACAGAGACAAAAAAGGAAATTCCGGTCACAGCTGAAAGTCCACCGAAGACAGCCAGCAAAAAAGAGACGAGGTAAGCATTCTCTATACCAATATAATGGACAATTTCGTCCGGGGTAATAAAGACCAGGAGCAGGGTGACAGCCACGAGGAAAGCCAGGATGAAAAGGAAGTTCCGGTACTTTTTCACAAAGTCGAGCATATCCACCATTCTGACAGAAAAAAGCGGTTATGTTAAGATTGGCGCATGAAAAAAACTTTAGTCATTATTGTTATTATAGTTATTGCTACCCTTCTCTATACCCAGCGTGATAATTTTGACATAAACCAGGCAGAGATTGATGAGGCAAGTGAGACTGGCACTTTCCGCCTTGATCCATCGAGCGCCACTTTCATCTTTGACAATGAAGAAGTGACCCTTTCAGGGGGACGAAATGAGGGGAATCCTACTCCTGGCGCACCATTTCCGGAAGAAACAAT
>JBBDZA010000058.1:0-2123 GCA_040900425.1 Parcubacteria group bacterium | reverse complement strand
CGTATTACAACGAGCATTGGCGCGATTATTACGGAACGGATAAGATATTCACCATACAATAAAATGTTTTTATCAGATATTGATATAGCCAAAGCATTAAAGAAGAAGGATATTGTCATTTCGCCTTTTGATAAAAGGCGGCTCCAACCGGCTAGTTACGATATTCTTCTCAGTAATAAGTTTATTCTCACAGAATCACATTCTACGGATAGCATTGACCCGACAAAAAAGAAGTTTGCCAATATCAGGGAAGTGGTTTTGAAAAAGGGTGAAGTATTCGTGCTTCACCCTGGTGTCAGTATTCTCGGCCTTTCCGTTGATTATTTTGGTTCTAGAAAATATCTTATCCAGCTACACGGCAAATCAAGCCTTGCCCGCATCGGCCTCTTGGTCCATAACACTGCCGGGCTGGTAAACCCCGGCCATTTTTTGCAGATTACTTTTGAACTATGCAATCTCAATAAAGTCCCCATCGTGCTTACGCCAGGTATGGAGATTGGCCAGATAACTTTTTCGCAGATGTCTTCTGATTCGAGCATTAATTACGAGAGCCCCGATGATAAATATGTAGACAAACAATGGAGAGTTAAGCCAAAGTTAGGAAAAGGAAAGAAAAAATCAAAATAACATGGATAATAAAAAACACCCAGAATACCAGTACCTAGATCTCTTGCGCCAAGTTTTTGAGGGAGGGGAAGAGCAGGTAGATAGTGGAACGGGAGTAAAAACTTATAGCGCCTTTGGCGCTCAGATGCGCTTCGACCTTTCGGAAGGGTTTCCGCTCTTGACCACCAAAAAGGTTTACTGGAATGGAGTTTTACAAGAGCTCTACTGGTTCTTGTCTGGGCAGAACAACATCAAGTATCTGGTAGACAACAATGTCCACATCTGGGATGACTATCCCTACAAAATTTACAAGGAGAAGACGGGTATGAGTGAATCCAAAGAGGAATTCATAGAGAAAATTAAAAATGATCCGGCTTTTGCCCAAGCCCACGGCGTACTGCCGCGGATTTACGGAGAACTTTGGCGCAAGTGGCCGACGAGAGACGGCAAGAGTGTAGACCAACTGGCTTGGGTAATAGATGAACTTAAGAAAGACCCCGATGCCCACAACACTTTGGTCACATCCTGGAACCCCGAGTACCTCTATTCAATGGCCAGACCCGGTGAAGGCTCTAGGTTTCCGATCTGCCACAATCTTTACCAGTTAAATATCAAGAAAGGTAAAGTCTGTCTCCAGCTCTACCAGAGAAGTGCCGACATGTTTCTCGGTGTGCCATTCAATATCGCGAGCTACGCGTTACTCACTATAATCATCGCCAAGATTTTGGGCCGGGAACCGGGAGAATATATCCACACCTTTGGCGATTTCCACATCTATGAGAATCACCGTGAGCAGGTGGCTGAACAATTGTCCCGCGAACCCAAACCCTTCCCACAGATTGTTGTAGAGGGAGAAAATGTGACCCTGGATTCATTTTTGCCAAGCCAAGTGAAGCTTGAAGGCTACGATCCGCACTCTCCCATTAAGGGAGAGCTAAGCGTAGTAGGAGGATTTAACCCGAAACTACACGCCACAACCTAAATGAAAGACAAAGAAATTGGCAAGTTTATAGAGGAGGAGAACAAGCGCCAGAAAGGTGTCATCAATCTCATCGCTTCGGAAAATTATGTTTCGCAAGATGTTTTGAAGGCGCTTGGTTCCGGATTGACCAATAAATATGGCGAAGGCTATCCTGGCAGGCGTTACTACCGGGGAACGTCCGTGGTCGACAAAGTAGAAATAGCAGCCCAGAAACGAGCCTTAAAACTTTTCGGCTTGAAGGAAGATAATTGGGGCGTTAATGTCCAGCCGCTTTCCGGCTCGCCCGCTAATTTTGCTGTCTATGCTTCACTCATTCCCATCGGTGGAAAAATTATGGGCATGGCCCTTTCTCATGGCGGGCACCTGACACATGGTCAAAAAGTTTCGATGACCGGTAAATTTTGGAACGCTGTTTTGTATGAAGTAGATAAAAAAACGGAGCTGATTGATTACGGCAAATTAAAAAAGATGGCGGTGGCAGAAAAGCCGGACATCATAGTGGCGGGCTTTACAGCTTACGCGCACATTGTCGATT
>JBBDZA010000057.1:0-14831 GCA_040900425.1 Parcubacteria group bacterium | reverse complement strand
GCTGGGGAGCAGGGAATCGAACCCCAATTAAAGGCTTCAAAGGCCTCTGTCCTGCCGTTAGACGACTCCCCAATACCATTAATTTATCAGAATCCCTTCTCCTTTTCCACCTCCCCACTCTTTATTCTAATATTCTTAAGAACTTGAGAACGTTATTCCCCACTTTTGTGAGGGCGTGGCGAACACTACTACCATCGCTGCGCTTCATCACAAGTCCGGCTATGGCTAGACGTCGAATATGCTCCGAACCGGTTTTAATATTAATATGTAGTGTATCTGAAATTTCTCCAAGCGATAGCTCGGGGGTCTTAGCTAGAAGATCCATAATCTCTATTCTTCTGTGGTTAGCGAATCCTTTGACCGTCCTTTCCAGCTGTCGTGGTTTTTTCATTCTAATATTCTTGAGAATTTAAGAATAAAGTTGGTGTCTTACTTAATGCTATCGGCCAAAGCAAGCTCAAGAGCCAGTTCTGGAATGGAGGTGCGGCCGGAGTCCTCGTAGGCCGTGATGAAGCGTAGAAGGACGTCGGCCGTCAGGTCAGTCCCCGCCTTCCCCGCCAAGTTTTTCAGAAAGGCCAAATCATCTTCGGAAACTTGTTCCGCGATATATCCATCCATGCCCGCTTTGAGCCTAAGAAGAAAGAGAAAACGCAGTCGCTCCAGTATGAGTTTGGCAAAGAACTTCATCTCGGCGTTAGCGGCGGCGGCACTTTGTATTGCCTTCAGACCATTCTCGATATTTTTCTCCACCAGAGATTCCAGGACAGCTCTGACTAGCTCGGCCTTGGGCGCGCCAGTTACAACCTCTACTTCTTCGCGGGTAATCTTTTTATCATTAGTGGAAGAAAGTACTTTTTCCAAAATGCCATGAGCATCGCGGAAGGAACCATCCCCCAGAAGCGCCACCAGTTCGGCCGCAGCCGGCTCCAAGACCACGCCTTCTTTCTTGGCCACTGAAAGCGCAAAGTCTCTAAGGGTAGATTGGTTCGGCTGTCTAAAGGAAAAAGTCTGACAACGGGAAATAACCGTCTCCGGCACTTTCTCAAGTTCGGTCGTAGCCAAAATAAAAACGACGTGTTGGGGCGGCTCTTCGAGGGTTTTTAGAAAGGCAGGCCAAGCGTCTTTAGTGAGCATGTGCACTTCGTCAATGATGTAGACCTTGTATTTGGATTCGAAAGGCAAAGTGTTGACCGAATCCCTGATTTCCCGGACGTCATCAATACCTCGGTTAGAAGCCGCGTCCATTTCGACGAGATCATGGGGCGAAGTGCCTATCTCACGCGAGAGAATTCTTGCAAGAGATGTCTTGCCTGTGCCGCGTGAACCGGAGAAAAGGTAGGCGTGGGAGATATTGCCGAGCTTAATCGCCCCTTCCAGCACTCGGACGATATGGCTCTGGCCAATGACATCACTAAAAGTCTGCGGCCGATACTTGCGATAGAGCACCCCTTCGGACTTAGACTCCTTTTTCATGAGCCTAGTATATCAGATACTATTTTCTCGACTTCGTCAGCGTTATTTGTCTCCATAAGACGCAAACGTAAGTCCATGGCTCCGTCAAAACCGGTGACATAAGCCTTGAAATGTTTCTTCATAACGGCGAAGTTTTTGTAACCGCCCAGTAATTTTTCAAACAATTTCGTATGTTCAACCAGAACTTGTAACTTTAGTTTCTGCCCTTCGACTCCGCTCAGGACATTTTTGTTAGAAAACAAAAATGGATTACCGAAAATAGCCCGCCCTAGCATCACGCCATCGCAGCCCGTTTCCTCGACGCGCCTTTGCGCCTCTTCCAAGTCTTTCACGTCCCCATTGCCTAAAATCAAAGTGTCTTTACCGCTCGCGTTTCTGATCTCAACTGCGAGCTTCACGAATTCCCATCGGGCCGGCACTTTGGACATCTCCTTTCTAGTGCGAGCGTGGATGGTGATTACAGCCACATCTTCCTTTAACATTTCCGGTAACCAAGTTTCCAGTTCCGGCCGGCTGTAACCGATACGAGTTTTGACCGAAACGGGCAACGGTCCCGCACCTTCTTTCGCCGCCTTGACCAATTCCCTAGCTAGTTTGACATTCTTCATCAAAGAAGCACCCGCCCCTTGTTTCTCAATACTTCTGTCCGGACAACCCATATTTATATCGACACCGTCAAAGCCGAGTTCTCTTGCAAGCTCGGCCGCCTTTTTCATATTTTCAGGAGATGAAGTGAAGAACTGCGCCATGATAGGCCGTTCGGCTTCATTATATTCGAGACCTTTCAGTAATTTTTTCCTGCCCGCTTCTGGTGCTAGGGCCAGGCCATCGGCAGAGACAAACTCCGTCCATAAGACGTCCGGCTTGCCGTACTTGGCAATGATGGCCCGATAGGCCGCGTCTGTCACATCGGCCATGGGTGCCAAGACGAAAATTGGCTTATTTAATTTTTCCCAGAATCCTCGAGACATATTATTTATAGTGAGCCTGTCGAACTAGTATTTGAATCTGTAAAATACCTTATTAAGAGTGCGCAAGTCTAGGTAGAGAATGCGGTTGAGGAAGTCGCCTTGAGCCTTGATGGATTTATCGGCCAGAAAGGATTCAAGGTTGAGGCGGGTCAGAGCCAGTTCACTTTCCCTTCCCCACAGTAATTCCGCACCACTGGACAAGAAGAGCCTGTACTCGTCATCCGCTATTTGGAGCGCTTTAGGATGGATATTAAGCGTGCCGAGACTTTCGAGAAACGTCGAGAGTAGCCAGAATTCTTCTGTCGACATTAATCTCTTGCCTATAGGATTCTCAAGTGCTTCCTCGGTGGAATAGATAAAGTAGACCCCGTCAGAAAAGGTCGGTGCTGATGCAAAGATTAACCCTTCTTCATCAATAAAGAAACAGCGGGCCCGATTAACAGGTCCGGGAATGTCTAGGCAGTAGAGCGAGGAAGGCACGCGCTCTTCGACACTGACGACAAGCGTCCCTAGTTCAATGACATCAAGCTCAACAGATCTAAGTCTAGGAAATTCTTCGGTCAAACTCTGTTTTATGGTACGGCGCGGGTAAATGAAGAAATTAGTTCTGGGAACAAGCCACAGATAGTAGCCGGACAGAAGTTGCGCCACTCTCTGGTCTATCTGGGGCCGGTCCACAATATTTTCTCCTAGGACTGTCACTTCAGTTATGAGAAACCCTTCCCGTCTGGAAACGTAGACTAGGGAAAAAAGGATAAGCAAAAAACCAATGGATATAAAAATAAACTGCAGGCGTTGCTTCTTCTTCTTTCTCTCGTAAAATTCTGGCGAATGGATGCCTTTGCCACTCGAGACGATTCTCATTTTTTTACTTGTAGTGAGCTTGTCGAAGCTATTACAGAAAGGCCATTCATGTACGGTACCAGCACTCGAGGAATCTTGATAGAGCCATCAGCTTGCTGGAAATTCTCGACGAGGGAAACCAGGATGCGCGGAGTGGGCGCCGCTGTGGCGTTCAGCGAATGCACATATTTAAGTTTGCCGTCACTGTCTTTGTAGCGAGTATTGAATCTCCTCGTCTGGAAATCATGATAATAAGAGGCACTCGCTATCTCGCGGTAACGGCCTTCTTTGGGAACCCAAAGTTCCGTGTCATAAGATTTAACATGAGCGCCCTTGAGGTCACCAGTGCAAATAGCCAATTGCTGGTACGGAATACCGAGCGATTCGATAAACTCTTCCGTGTTCCTGTTGAGTTCTTCGTGAAATTTTACCGATTCGTCGTGGCTTGCTTCACATAGTATGAGCTGTTCGAGTTTAAAAAATTCATTGACCCTGATGAGTCCCTTCACATCTTTAGAATGGCTCCCGGCTTCCCGACGGTAGCATGGCGAGAAAGCCAAATAGCGCTTAGGCAGTTCGCTTTTATCGAGAACTTCTTCGGCATGATAGGCCATCATTGGCACTTCCGCGGTCCCAGCCAAATAATCGCCGTCCTGGGTCTGGTAGATATCGTCCGCTCCGCTAGGCAAGTGGCCGGTGCCGTAGAAAAAATTTTTATGGACGATAGCCGGAGCGATGAACGGGGTAAAATTTTTCCGCAGAAAGAAATGTTGAGAATAATTCCAGATGGCCCATGAGAGCATGGCGCCAGCATTTTTCAAAAAGTAACCGCGAAAGCCGTGCACTTTGGTACCCCTCTCTAAATCAATCATATCGAGCGCGGTCATGAGCTCGATATGGTCTTTGGGCTCGAAATCGAATTTGGGTTTATCACCCCACGTTTTAAGCACCTTGTTATCATGCTCGCCTTCGCCCACTGGCACCGAACTGTCCGGCACGTTGGGCACGAGGAGCATGAGGGTCTGCCACTCGGCCATGACCTTCTTCAATCCCTCCTCCTCGCGTTCCAATTCCCCCTTGAGAACTTTCATTTTCTCGAGGATGACGTCTTTTTCTTCAGAAGTAGCTTTGACTATGGCGTTGTTGGAGACCTTCTGTTCGGCACGCTTCTCTTCCACCCGTCCGAGATGCAGTCGACGCTTCTCGTCGACCTCGATGAGTTTGTCGACATCAAACTCCATGCGTTTGGCCTTGGCCGCTTTCTCTATTAAATCCTTGTTTTCTCTGATAAATTTGATGTCGAGCATGGTGGTACAATAATACAATGATACGACAACTTCTTCCACCTGATTTTCCTCCACTCCTTAGGGAAATCCCGGACGCTCCCCTACGGCTCCGTTACGAGGGGAAGCTACCGAAGGATGACCACAAGCTCCTCGCTGTAGTCGGTTCTAGGAAATTCACGAGTTACGGCAAGGAAACCTGCGAGTCGCTCATCATGGGATTAAGCGGATCACCCATCACGATAGTATCCGGCCTCGCTCTAGGCATCGATTCCATAGCTCACCGCGCGAGTATCCGCGCCGACCTCCAGACTATCGCTATACCCGGTTCCGGTCTTGATCGCAAAGTACTCCATCCTCACTCACACGTCAATCTTGCGGAAGAAATAATTGAAAATGGCGGTGGGCTTATTTCTGAATACGATGACACCATGCCTTCCGGCGCCTGGGCCTTTCCGAGAAGAAATAGAATCATGGCGGGCCTGTGCCACGCCACGCTCGTCATTGAAGCTGAAAGAAAATCAGGCACCCTCATCACTTCACGCCTAGCCACCGAATACAATAGAGACGTCGGTGCGGTGCCCGGACCCATCGATTCACCCACTTCCGAGGGGCCGCATATGCTTATCAGACTCGGGGCCGCGCTCATACGCGACGCTAATGATGTCTTGGAACTCCTCGGCCTACCCAGAAAAGATGAGGCTCCAACTCTTATGGACATAGAGGAACTTAGCGAGAAAGAGAAAATTTTCATAAATATCCTGGAAAAGCCCTGTCCACGAGATGAACTCATCAGGCAAAGTAAAATGGATACGGGCACTGCCTCTGCCACCTTATCACTTCTGGAAATCAAAGGGTTAATTAGTGAAGAATTGGGTGAAGTCCGGAAAACATTTTGAATCGCTCGTGGTGCGCAAAGTTTGCAAATAAAAAGTTTCTATAGTATTTGTTAGGGAATGCGTTTACTCATAGTCGAATCACCGTCAAAAGCCAAGACCATCGAAAAATATCTTGGCAAGGACTTTCGTGTCGTCGCTTCCGTCGGCCATATTCGCGACCTGCCCAAGTCGAATAAAGCGGCCATCGATGTGCCGGGTGGTTTCGTGCCGCACTACGAAGTGGTAAAAGGAAAGGAGAAAGTTATTCGAGAAATTAAATCACTGGCTAAGTATGCAGATGAAGTGCTTCTAGCCACCGACCCGGACCGCGAGGGCGAGGCCATTGCTTGGCATGTGGCCGAAGCCTGCGGCTTAGGACATGGTGAGCGCAAGTCGAACCATAGTGTTAAGCGCATCGTCTTTTACGAAATAACAAAGGAAGCGGTGGAGGAAGCCCTCGAACATCCGCGCGAAATTGACACGAGTCTTCGCGAAGCCCAGGAAGCAAGAAGGGTCCTCGATCGCCTGGTTGGATACGACTTGTCCGGATTGGTTTGGAAAAAGGTGCGTTACGGTCTTTCCGCCGGCCGAGTACAGTCCCCCGCTCTCCGCATCATCATGGAACGTGAGCGCGAGATACGTGCCTTCGAACCTGTCACTTTCTGGACTATTACGGCCCATCTCGAGGATCAGTCGAAAAATGACCTGGCCTTTGTCTGTTCCAAAGAACCAACGGATAAAAAAGAGGTGGAAAATATCCTTATTGCCGCTAAGGCCTCTCCTTGGAAAATTACAGACGTCAAAGAAAGTAAAGTGGCCCGCGCCCCGCGTGCTCCATTCATTACCTCGACCCTCCAACAGACAGCCAGTTCCAGACTCGGCATGGCCCCTTCGCGCAGTATGTATTTTGCCCAGAGACTTTATGAGGCCGGACACATTACTTACATGCGCACCGACTCAACTAATCTTGGCGCCGCAGCCCGCAAGGACATAGAGAGTGTCATCAAGAAAAAATACGGAGAAAATTACTTTGAATCCCATGTCTTTGCCAAAAAATCCAAGAATGCCCAGGAAGCCCACGAAGCTATCCGCCCAACCCATTCGAGCGTGGAGATGGCGGGAGCATCGGACGGGGAAAAGAAACTCTACGCCCTCATTTGGCAGAGAACGATTTCAAGCCAAATGAAATCTGCGGAAATAATGCGCACTAAAGTCATTGCCAATGTGAAGGTCAGACCTTCACAAGGCCAAGGTGGTGAAGGTCTGACCTTCACCATGCCGGACTTTTGGCTAAACGGGTCACGCATTCTCTTTGACGGCTGGCTAAAGGCCGATCCGCACTCCGCGAGCGAAGATGTCATCCTCCCTAAACTCCTAACTGGTGACCCGCAGAAGCTACTTAATATAGATTCAGAAGAGAAACAGACCGAACCCTTGGGCCGTTATTCTGAAGCCGGTCTAATTAAAGAACTGGAAAAGCGTGGCATCGGTAGGCCGTCAACTTATGCTTCTATTATAAAAACGCTCGATGACCGCGGCTACGTGGAAAAAAGAGAAAAGGCGCTATATCCGACTGACACGGGTGAAGTCGTCAGTTCATTTCTGGAAGAACATTTCCCGACCTATATCAGCGATTCCTTTACGGCGGAAATGGAAAACCAACTTGATGATATTGCTACCGGAGCACGCAGTTACAAGAAGACTTTGACTGATTTCTATACGCCGTTTGAGAAAGAAGTAAAAGAGAGAGATAAAGTCGCCAAAGTGACAAACCTCGGTAAAGCGCCAGAGGACTTGAAGTGCCCCGTCTGTGGAGCTAACATGATTATCAAGCTCGGCCGGAACGGTAAGTTCTTGTCCTGCGAGAAATATCCGGAGTGCCAGGGGGCCCGCACCATAGACGGCAAGGAGCTCGAAGGGCCCAAGGATACGGGCGAAATATGCCCTAAGTGCGGTAAAGGGAACCTCGTCACGCGAGAAGGTAAATTCGGAATGTTCACCGCCTGCTCGCGCTTCCCTAAATGTAAATTCGTCAAAAAAGACGAGGAGCGGGAAAAAGCCAATTCGACCGGAGTCGCGTGTCCTGTCTGCAAAGCAGGGTTTTTGTCAGAACGCCGCGGACGCTTCGGAATATTCTATAGCTGTTCCAATTACCCGGACTGCAAATATACCATCAAAGCCAAGCCCACTGGCGAGCTCTGCAAGCTTTGCAAAAACCTCATGATGGAAGGCACCAAAACTATTCCCGAAAGATGTTCAGATAAATTATGCCCGAACCACAACCCACACAAAGAGAGCCAGCCATAGACTCACTCACTAAAATTATAAATAGTATGGTGAGTCCCACGGCCGAAGACATCGCCTCAGTCAAAAAGGCGTTTGCTTTCGTCGAACACGCTCATCGTGGACATGAGAGGCTTTCCGGAGAACCGTATCTCTATCACCTCTCTGAAACGGCTCAAATACTCGCTGAACTCGGGGCCGGCAGTGCCACCATCGTGGCCGGGCTCCTCCATGACACGATAGAAGACGTAGGGGTTAAACGGGAAGACATAGTGGCTCAATTTGGAGAAGAAGTGGCCTTTCTGGTAGAAGGAGTGACCAAGCTTGGCCATATCAAATATAGAGGCACTCTACGACACAATGAGAGTTTGCGCAAACTCTTCGTAGCTATGGCCGAAGACATTCGGGTACTCCTTATCAAACTGGCCGACCGCCTCCACAATATGAGGACGCTTTCGCACGTGCCGAAAGAAAAACAAAAAAGAATAGCAGCAGAAACGCTGGAAATTTACGCCCCTATCGCCTATCGCCTCGGTATTAGAAAAATAAACCGCGAACTGGAAGATCTTTCTTTTCCATACGTCTATCCTAAAGAATACGAGGAAATGAGACAGGCACTGAAAGCCCAACATTTCGACAGAGTCGAGAGCTTAGAAAAATTCTCCCGCGCCGTCATGAAGGCTCTGGCTAAAGAAGGACTGACCAAAGCTAAGACGGAGTATCGGGTAAAGGGCCTCTACAGTCTTTATAAAAAATTCCTTAAATATGATAAAGACATCGAAAAAATATATGACGTCAGCGCCATGCGTATCATGGTCGATACTGTGGCCGACTGTTACCGAGCGCTCGGAGTCATCCACGGTCGCTGGCGACCATTGCCGCGCCGCATCAAGGACTATATCGCCTTTCCCAAGCCTAATGGTTACAAGGCCCTGCATACCACCATATTCATCGGTGACGGTAATATCGTGGAGGTCCAGATTAAGACTCATAAGATGTACCGCTACTCGGAGTACGGAATCGCTTCACACCTTTCCTACAAAGAAGACAAACAGAGTAAAAATGTCCTGGCTTGGATATATGCCCTTCTACCAAGAACCGCCAAGCCTGATGAAGGAAATGTGATAAAAGAGAAAGATGTTCCGAAATGGATAAGAGAATTGGCGAACTATGAGGAACCGTCCAAGAACCAGCGTCTCTTCCGGGAAAGGCTCGCGAGTGATTTCTTCAATCAGAGAATATTCGTCTTTTCTCCCAAAGGCGATGTTGTCGACCTCCCCATTGATTCGACCCCCATCGATTTCGCCTATTCTATCCATTCCGACATCGGCAACTGTATGACCGGCGCCAAAGTCAATGGCAAGTTAGTATCGCTTGATACCGCCCTTAATAACGGCGACATCGTCTTTATCATGACGAGCGAGACAGCCAAACCTAATCGCAAATGGCTCGATATGACTAAAACTTCAATGGCCAAGCGCCACATTCGCCATGCTCTCGGTAAACTTAAAAAATCAGAACGGTAGGTTAGAAAACGAAGAGGCGGCACCGAGAGGTGCCGCCCGAGAGGAAGAAAAATGTCACGGTTTTTTGAGTGGGTTACCACCCTCCTTGGCCCGCATGGCGAGATAGGTTTCCGCCACGCTCAGTGGAATGAGCATGACGGACATCCAGATCGCTAGGGAAACCATATCCATATGGCCCCTCCTTCGAAATTGTCGGGTCTGGTAATACTATAACACGATATAACTACTCGGAAAAACTAGATGGAAAACTTGGAAATAGAGTAGAGGGACTCGTCTTCGGCCAGAATTTTTTCTTCCTCGGTCAAAGGAGGAACATTCTCTATGGAAACCACTTCTTGCGACGTATTACCAAGAGCTTCACCCGTCACAATCCGCTCCAATAAAGCGCGCAAGTCTTCTTTGTCGAAAAAGTCTATCGTGACACGGCCGCCTTCTTCTTTCTTTTCAATTCTTACTCTGGTACCAAGCTTTTCCTTGAATAAGCCTTCGATATCGATAAGCTCTTGGTCGATAAGCTTTCTCGCGCGCTCCACGGCAATGTGTCTAGCAATACCCTCCGCCTCCCGGACGTTGAGCTTCTTGAAAACGATTTCCTTAAAAAGAGTTTCTTGCTCGGCCGGTCGGTCAATAAGCATCATGAGAGGCCTAGTGTGGCCTTCGGTAATTTTATTCTCTGAAAGGGCATTGATAATGTATTCTGGTAGAGACAGAATACGCAGAGAATTGGAAACGTATTCGCGGCTCTTACCCACTTTCTTTCCTATCTCGTGGTGCTTGAAATTAAATTCTTTGACCAGCCGTTCAAAAGCGCGAGCGCGGTCGACAGGGCTCAAATCTTCACGCTGAATATTTTCGATAATGGCGAGCTCGAGCTTCATCAGGTCTGTTTCTTCGCCCGTACGGATAAGCACAGGCACCTGTTGGAGTCCGGCTAGGCGGGCGGCCCGGAGACGGCGTTCGCCGGCCACCAATTCATACTCAACGCCAATTCCCCCATCCTCTTTTTCCACTTCATTTCTGGTTACTACGAGCGCCTGCAGAATACCATACTGACGGATGGAATCGGCTAGATTTCTTAACTGAACTTCATCAAATTCACGGCGCGGTTGGAAAGGATTGGGCTTAATTTTATCCACCTCTATCCAGAAAATGGAGTCGTTATAGAATCGAGACATGGCTAGATTTTAACACGAATTTAAGGTAATTTGTAAGGTGTTTATAAGGGCGAGTGGTGGAATGGCAGACACGCACGACTCAAAATCGTGTGCCGCAAGGCATGAGGGTTCAAGTCCCTCCTCGCCCACTATCTGAATGTAATGCCTAGCTACTATTTTATTTAGCTTTTCTCATATACGTTATAAGTTAGCTATAGCTAATAGATAACGTAGTATTATAATGACGCCTATGTAATTTCAGAGTGTCATGGTAACCCTATCCCCTTTAATAACTGACAACCCCGCTCTTTTTCTTGATTTTCTAATAAATTAATTTCATGACCCTAACCATTGACTTTCTTCAGATTGAAGATACACTTCTATGCGAACAGTACACACCCAAGTCAGAGCCAGGGGGAGGTGAGGAATTATGACGCCAGGCGACAAGCTACGATTGCTCAGGAAAATCGAAGATTGCTTGCGGGAATCCCCAGTGGGAGACTCTCTCCCGAAGCACTGGGTGGACCAGCTCTTCGATAAGCATCGCGAGAAGCCTGAACGAAGTGTCCAAGTATGTACAACGGTGAAGGTCGAGCTCGCAACAACTGACGGATGGCTCACGCTTGAGCAGGGCGGCGGTGGGATACAGTTCCACATTTGGGCACCTGGTGCGCAGCGTGACAGGAGTGTGGCCGAGATAGCAGACCGGCTCAGCGAGAGTCTCTCGTCTGTCCTCCCGACTACCTGCATCAAAGTTCGTGTTGCACGACCACACGAGTTCCTCGCCCGCAAAGGATGGTCGGCCCCCAACGGCGATCACTCCTAAGACAATGAGTACGCACCACTGGCCTCCCAGACACCGCCGTCGGGGAGGCCTTTCTTCTTTTCCTTGCCCTTCGAAGCCTTTGGCAAAGTAGGGTTAGTTTTCATAAAGTACTCTCTATATTTGCAATGTATAATAAGATGAATGGAAATCGCGTGGCACACTAAGTCTCTCTCAGAAATATTAGAAATACTGAAATCAGGTGAACATGGCCTCTCAAGCGCGGAAGCGAAACGTCGGCTAGATGAAAACGGTCCCAATAAACTACCAGAAGCAAAGGCAGACAGCATTGCCCTTATTTTCCTGCGCCAATTCCAAAGCCCTTTAATCTATATCCTCCTTGCGGCGGCCCTGGCGGTCTTTGCTATAGGAGAAAAGACTGATAGTAGCGTCATCATGGCGGTCCTCGTCTTAAACGCCATTGTCGGCTCCATACAGGAAGGTCGAGCGAGGAATACCTTGCTTGCTCTGAAAAAATATGTGGAGACCAAAGCTGTCATCGTCCGCAACGGAGTGGAGGTCATAGAACCTGACGCCGAGGTGGTCCGTGGAGACGTCATCATGTTACAGGAAGGCGACAAGATACCGGCTGATGCAAGAATCATCCTGGCCAGAAACTTGAAAATTGATGAGGCTTCCCTGACGGGAGAATCGGAAGCTGTCCGCAAACAGTCTGACACTTTAGGCAATCCCAACTTGCCCGAAATGGAAGAGAAGAACATGGTCTTCAAAGGCACTCACGTCGTCACCGGAAACGGTAAAGCAGTAGTGGTCAGGACAGGTGTCGAGACAGTTATCGGCAGAATTGCCAAGGAGGTAGCCACCATCGAAACTGAAATCCCTCTCAAAGCCAATATCCGCAATCTCTCCAGACTGATTATTGCCGTAGTCGCGAGCGCCTCTGTTGTCTTGTTTGTGGTCGGAACACTCTCGGGAAAGGCTATCGAGGAAATGTTGGTCATGGTTATCTCTATTTCAGTTTCGATTATTCCCGAAGGTCTACCTGTCGCCATCACGGTGATACTAGCCGCCGGAGTCTGGAGAATGAGCAAAAGGAACGCTCTGGTCAAACGCTTGCAGGCGGTGGAAGCTCTCGGCCAGGCTCGGGTGATAGCAGTTGATAAAACCGGCACTATCACCAAAAACGAGATGATGGTCCAAACCATATATACAGACGGCAAGATGTTTGAAGTGGGTGGGGTCGGCTACGAACCGAAAGGAGAGATCAAGATTGACCGGCAAATAGTAGACCCGCCTAACCATCCCGAACTTCTCCTCGCTGGTAAATTGGCCGCTTTCTCGGCCAGCGCCCGTGTCATGTTTTCGGAGAAAACCAAAGAATGGAAAATTTCCGGCGACCCGACAGAAGCGGCCCTCTTGGTCTTGGCGGAGAAACTTGGATTTAACAAAGACGACCTGGAGCGCGAATCCCCTCTCCTCTCTGAAATTCCTTTTGATTACAATCTCAAATATCATGCCACTCTCCACAAAGACAGTGACCTAAATTTCTTATCAGTCGTAGGAGCGCCCGAAACCATCTTAGCTATCTCTACCAAAATCTGGCTTGATGGAAAAGAAGAGGTTCTCACACCGGAAGGAAAGAATGAACTGGCGACTCTTTTCTTAGATATCTCGAAAAGAGGGCTTAGGGTAATCGCCTTTGCCTCAAGTTCAGAGGAATCGGCAGAACTTAATCCGGAAGGGATAAAAGATCTTACTTTCATGGGATTCTTCGGTCTCAAGGATGCTCTCCGCCTCGAGGTCAAAGAAGCGGCCAGGCGGGCTGGGGCAGCTGGCATCAAGGTAGTGATGATTACCGGGGACCATCAGGCTACCGCGGAAGCCTTGGCCAAAGAAGCCGGCATCTACAGGACTGGCGATATTAGTCTAACCGGCATTGAGATAGACAAAATGTCAGATGACGTTCTCAAGGATCGACTGCCCAGAATTTCGGTATTCGCCAGAGTAACGCCTGAACACAAACTCCGGATTATCAATGCCTACAAATCAAGAGGAGAAATCGTCGCCATGACCGGTGACGGAGTCAACGACGCGCCTTCCCTGGTGGCCGCAGACCTGGGAGTGGCGATGGGTATCTCCGGCACAGAGGTGGCCAAAGAAGCATCCGATATCATCCTGCTCGATGATAATTTTGCAAGCATCGTTTCGGCCGTGGAGGAAGGAAGAAATATTTACAAAACTATCAAGAAAGTCGTGCTCTATCTTTTATCCACAAGTCTTGGGGAGCTCCTCGTCATAGGCGGAGCTATATTTATTGGCTTCCCCTTGCCACTCCTCCCCGCCCAAATTATCTGGCTCAACTTCGTCACGGACGGGTTCTTTACCGTCGCCCTGGCCATGGAGCCGAGAGAGTCTGGACTTCTGCAAAGCAATTTTGAGAAGCCGAAAAAATACCTGGTGGATGCCCTCATGGGGCAGAGGATGCTCGTCATGGCTTTGCCCATGGTGGTAGTGACACTTGTCCTCTTTCAGAATTATTTTGATACAGACCTAGCCAAAGCCTGGACCATCACGCTGACTGTTCTAGCCGTCTTCCAGTGGTTCAATGCCTGGAATTGCCGCTCAGCCGAACAGTCCATCTTCCGAACCAATCCTTTTGAGAACAGGTTCATGGTCGTTGCTACTTTCGCCGCTCTTTTATTCCAGCTCCTGGCCGTCTACAATCCCCTGTTCCAAAAGTTCCTACGGACCGTACCACTTAGCTTGTCTGAATGGCTCGTCATAGTCTCTCTCGCCACTTCGATTATCTTAGTGGAAGAAATCAGGAAATTTTTCGTCCGCCGTAGGGCCTCGACTATGGCCGCCGGTAAGCCTATATTAGTCACAAACTAAGATGCCCAAAGTAAAAGTCCTAGCCATTGTCGGCCCTACCGCCGCCGGTAAAAGCGCCTTGGCTGTTGCCTTGGCCAAGAGATTCGGGGGAGAAATAATCTCGGCCGATTCGCGCCAGGTCTATAAAGGCCTAGATAAGGGGACGGGAAAAATAACTAAGCGGGAAATGGCAGGTGTTCCCCACCACCTCCTAGATGTGGCCGACCCGCACAAGCAATTTTCCGTTTCTGATTTTAAAACAGAAGCTGATAAAGCTCTCGAAGCTATAGAAGCTCGCAAGGCGTTGCCAATTGTCGTGGGCGGAACCGGGCTCTATGTTGATACGCTTGCAGGGCTCATCAATTTGCCTGATGTCGGCCCCAATCCTCTTTTACGCAAGAAACTGAGAGCGAAGAGCGCGGAAGAACTTTTCCAAATGCTCAAAAAGAAAGATCGAGACAGGGCTATGGCAATTGACCCACGAAATAAAGTGCGTGTCATTCGAGCCCTAGAGATAGTCGAGGCCATAGGAAAAGTCCCGAAGATAAAATCTTCACCGGCTAAAAACTTTATTTATATCGGACTCAAGCCGGATGATCTTGACGAGAAAATCTATAATAGATTATTGGAAAGATTACCTGGCATTATTCGAGAAGCTAAGAAGCTAATCAAGCTGAAAGCTATAAGCTATCGCAGAATGCATGAGCTCGGGCTGGAATACCGTTATATTGGACTATACCTGCGAGGCAAACTCTCCAAAGAGGA
>JBBDZA010000056.1:0-14894 GCA_040900425.1 Parcubacteria group bacterium | reverse complement strand
CACGTTGATACAGATGCATTGCCGAGAAGATTAAGGCACTGTAGGATGTAATTATGTCCGAATCAGAAAGAGACCACAGAAAAATTGGCCAAGAAATGGGCCTATTCACCATTTCCGACTTAATCGGCAGGGGTTTGCCCATGCTCCTCCCCAAAGGCGCTATAGTCAGAGAGGAACTCGAAAAGCTCATTATGAGTGAAAAAAGGGCTTTGGGTTACGAGTTTGTCTACACTCCCCACATCGCGAGGAGAGAGACTTATGTGAAGAGCGGCCACTTGGGACGCTACGATGCCATGATGCCGTCCATGACTGATGAGAACGGCGATGAATTCGTGCTCAAGGCGATGAATTGCCCACATCATTTCGAAATTTATAATTCTTCTCCCAAGAGTTATCGCGACCTTCCTCTTCGCATCGCTGAGAACGGTACTGTTTATCGTAATGAAAAAAGCGGCGAGCTCGCAGGATTACTGCGCGTTAAGAACCTGACTGTAGACGATACTCACCACTTCATCAGACCGGATCAGATTGAATCAGAGATGGAGATGCTTTTCGGTTTGGTGGATAAAATTTATAAACTTTTCGGCTTTACGGAATACAAAGTGGAAGTCTCCATCCGGGACCCTAAAAACAAAGAGAAATATTTTGGTAGCGATGAAGTATGGCAGAGGGCCGAAAAAATCCTCGTTGATTCAGTTAAGAAATGGGGCATCGATTACACGGTAGAAGAAGGCGAAGCGGCCTTCTATGGTCCCAAAATCGACATTCGCGTCAAAGACTCTCAAGGACGTTATTGGCAACTCGCCACCATTCAGCTCGATTTCAACCAGCCGGAGAATTTCGACCTCAATTATGTAGGAGATGACGGTAAACTTCACCAGGTAGTAGTGGTACACGTAGCTATTTTCGGTTCTTTTGAGAGATTCATGGGTGTTCTAATCGAGCATTACAACGGAGCTTTCCCCCTCTGGCTCTCACCAGTACAGGCGAAGATCTTGCCCATCGGTGAAGGGCACTTCCTCTACGCGACAGAAGTGATGGATAAGCTCAAGACCGCTAATATCCGTGTCGAGCTCGACGCATCGGACGAAACTCTCGGCAAGAAAATCAGGAATGCCAAGACCCAAAAGGTACCCTATGTGCTCGTCATCGGAGATAAGGAAGTGGCCGATAACAAAGTCACCATAGAAAGCCGCGATAAAGGCAATCTTGGAACTACTTCTGTCGAAGACCTAATCGCCAAACTCAAACAAGAAATTACTGAGAGAGCTTAGGTCTCATTAAAGGAAATAGTTGTGTCTCGCGCAGAGGCTTGTCTGCCAAAAAAGCGAAGAGACGTTCTCCGAAGCCGAAGCCACACGTTGGAGGCATCCCATGTTCGAGCATTTCGACGAATTCCCAGTCGGGCATCATGGCCTCCTCATCCCCTCCTTCGATGAGCTTCTTTTGAATAGTGAATCTCTCGGACTGGTCAATCGGATCGTTCAACTCTGAATACCCTTTGCCGACTTCGGAACCCGCAAGAAGCGGCTGGAATATCTGAACTGTCTTGCCTCCATCATTTGCCTTCGCGAGCGGGCCGACGAGCATGGGGTGGTTTACCAAAAAAGCCGGGCCTGAGATATTTTTCCTACAATACTTCCAAAGAGAATCTGTGAGCCTCTCCTTATTTGTACCCTCAAACTTTACGTCAAGCTCGTGTAATTTTTTCATCATCTCATCCCCACTAGCTTTGGTAACATCAATGCCAGTCTGAGTTTTTATTTCTTTGACATAGTCAATCTTCTGCCATTTGTCTGCCAGGTCGAATGTATGCCCACGTGTAGTGAATTTAGTTGTGCCAAAGACTTTCTTCGCCACAGTTTGATAGAGCTTCTTCACGAGCCTCATGCCATCATTGAAATCCGAGTAGGCCGAGTAAAATTCCATGTTGGTGAATTCCTGGAGATGCTCGGGCGAGGAGCCCTCGTTGCGGTAGATTCTGCCTATCTCGAAAGTCTTATCAAATCCTGCCGCCATAAGGCGCTTCTGCCAAAGCTCGCCGACCGAAATGCGCAAATGCAGGCCCATGTCAAAATCGTTGTGATGGGTCTTGAAGGGTCTCGCTTCCGCGCCTCCAGTCGTGATCTCGAGACTTGGCGTCTCGACTTCCAAGAAACCCTCTTTCTTCATAAAATTGCGGACCGCATCCCAAAATTTGGCTTTTTTAATAAACAATTCCTTGAGCTCGGGGTTGGAAACGAAATCTAGATATCTCTTGCGGAATCTCTCCTCGACATCTTGGAGTCCATGCCATTTCTCAGGCAAAGGTAAGAGAGACTTAGAAAGCATTCTAACGTTACTTCCTAATATGGTCTTCTCATTCCGACTGGTGAGAAAAAGAGTGCCGGCAATCTCGATGAAATCCCCAATGTCAAAGGTTTTTTCAAAAAGTTCAAAGGTCTCTGCTGAAATCGGTTCGCCTTTCTTAAGAAGCGCCTGGAAGCGTCCAGTGCCATCATCAAAATCTAGAAAAACAATCTTCCCCTGGGCGCGCAAAGAGAGAATACGCCCCGCCATGACGCGACTTTCCTTATTTAGAGAGAACGCATCAAAGTTTTCTATAGCTCCAGAGACAGAAAGATCGCGTTTGGTATGAGCTGGGTACGGATCAATGCCAGCTTCTTTGAGAACCTGGAGTTTCGCCAAACGTGCCGAACGTATTTCTTCTAAAGATGCCATTATTTGATGTCGATAATCCTATACGACATCGTACCACTTGGGCTCTGGAAGGTAAACATTTCGCCCTTTGATTTCCCCATGGCGGAGAGGCCTAGCGGGGAATGCATGGAAATTTTACCATTAGCAGCATCGGCTTCCTCGGAACCAACCATCGTGTAGTCCTTGCGCACTTTATCAGACTCTCTTTCTACGGTCATGACGGAGCCGACCACGACCACACTGGCACTTGGAGCAGAAACTATTTTAGCCGACCTCAGTATATTTTCAAGGCGACCAATGCGATCTTCCAGTATGGCCTGGCTATCACGCGCTTCCTGATATTCTTGATTCTCTGATAAGTCGCCGAGGGACTTGGCGTATTCGAGGGCTTCAGCCACTTCTTTGCGCTTCACCGTCTTGAGATAAGAGAGCTCTTTTTCAAGCTCTTTAAACTTGTCTTTGGTCAGGTAATCTTCGCCGATGGGCATTGAGTTAAATTATTGGAAACTATTATAGCCCATTACTGCTCAAAAATCAATTATGAAAATATTCGGGAGTGTTCACCGCCATCCAGTCAAAGAGCCGGCGGACTACGGAAGTGGCCCCGAGAGTGTTTGTACTCGGCCCCCTTTCCATAACTACCGCCCACGCATACTTAGGATTGTCATAGGGAAAGAAACCGACCGACCAGGAATGGACGTAGGATTTGGATGAGCCCACTTCAGCCGTACCGGTCTTGGCGGCGGCTTTAACATAAGGAACATTGAGACCAACAGCAGTGCCGTAAGAAACGGCATCTCTCATGCCTTCCCGCACTACTTTCCAGTCTCCTTCTCTAAATTTGCCTACCTTTTCCACCGGTTCTCGATGTCCACCCAAGAGAAGCGACGGCTTTAATATTTTTCCACCGTTAGCAATGGCAGAGGTGAATCTGGCCGCATTGAGAGGTGTCATTTGGGTGCCGTATTGTCCGATAGCGGTGATGTAAGTATCACCCAAACGCCACAAATCTCCATCGAATTTTTCCTTTTTCCATTCTGGTGTCGGAATGACGCCTTCCACTTCACCCAAAAGCTCGATACCTGTTCTATCCGTTAGGGCAAACTCTTGGAAATATCTGTCGAGAAGAGTGATGCCCAGTCCCTTTTGGTCACCGAACCCGCCACCGATAGAATAAAAATAAGTGTCCGAAGAAACAGCCAGGGCCTCCCTAAGATCAGTCCAGCCATGAGCTTTCCAATCTCTAAAAACAGAAGGTTTGGACGGGTCATATGGGTTAGGAACCGTAATGGAACCAGTGCTCAAAATCTGCTTGGTTGGGGAGATTAAGCCTTCGTGCAAAGCGGCCAAGGCCACCGCTGGCTTCAAAATAGAACCGGGAGTGTAGAGCCCGCCAATAGCGCGATTGAGAAAGGGCTTGGACGGGCTATTGAGAAGAGAGTTGATGACTGTTTGTTGCGCTCCCTCTGTGAGCATGTTCTGGTCGTACTCCGGATAACTCGTCATGATAATGACCTCGCCCGACCGCACATCCATGAGCACCCCTGCGCCCCCGACGAAACCTCTCTCTTCTGCCAGTTCCGCTATGCCCTGGTAGAGCACCCCGGTCAAACCGGCATCGACCGAAAGGACCACGGGGTTCCCATCCACGGCCTTCCTCACCACCGATTCGGAAATAACCTCGCCGAACACATCCGTCTCTTTGAGCTTTAAGCCGTTCTCTCCACTTAGGGAATCATCATAAACGCGTTCCACTCCGTCACGGCCGCGATACTTCTCTTCGTAAAAGAAACCGGCTTTGTCAGAAAGAGGATACTTAAGATAACCAACCACGTGCGAGAGACCTTGGAGTGGAGCGTAGAGACGCTTGGCGAAAGTCTGGCCCCCCTCTTTGACCGCATTGGTCGCCAATTCGCGCATGTTCCTATCGTAAATCACTCCCCTGTTGGCGAATACGAGTGTCTGTTCCAGCCGGTTATTTTCCGAGATACCGGCATAGATAGAGCCCTGATGGATGCCGAGTATCCATAGTTTGGAGATTAAAGCTAAGACTACTAGCGCCATAATAATCTTCATAATGAGGAAAGTTTCCTTGCCCATCGGCTTCTCTATCCTTCCCTCCAGGCGATGCCCTTCAAAACCCGGCAGATTGGTTGAATCAATAAAAATATCCTCCGGATTGATATCTTGATACCTCTTCCCAGACCGGCCAAGAAGACTAAAGCGTCCTTTGAAATTGCGTAATAATCTTCTAAACATGGTTCCTTAAATTTTCTTTAATCGGCAAAAGAATCATGAGCACCACCAAAGCAGCGAGAGTCAGAGGAGAAGTGAGTAGAGAGAGCACTCCCGTTCCTGTGCCGTGGAGAGCAGTGATGAGAAAGGAGAAGAAAATGCCTTCCCAGAAAAACGGGAAGAAAACAATGCCGGCAAAAAGAACGGGCACATAGACCCAGTAAGGGAGAAAGAGAATGGAGGTCAATATTAAGACCGACCCAATGATGTAGCGACTCATGGCGTGATAAAGACAAATCTAAGGGCAAAGATATTGGTGGGGCTTTTAGCCAGCACTTCCTTAAATGAATCGGTGGGCTTGAGGCTTATCTCCCCGACAGTCGCCAAGTGGCGAGAATCAAGGCCGAGAGACAGCACTCTGTCCCCTCTCTCCACTCTTGTTTCCCGCGGTAACTCCATTCTGAAATTGCCGCCGCCGGTGCCGACGAGAATGACTGGTACGTTATTCCTTTCGAGGACAGCGTTTGTCTCCTGCCCATCGGCGGAGAAAAGCTGGACCTTGGCACTCTCTCTAAAAAGTTCGGAAACCAGGCCCACGAGCGGACCTTCTGGTAAAGACACTTTGGAACCTATCGCGATAGATTCATTGGCACCGGCGTCAATGACGATAACGTCATACGGCGTCTGGGGCGGCCTGGTCAAAACAGCAGCCGCCACCATACTCGGAGCGCTTTTCCTTCCTAATAGCCGAAGTAGTGCCTCGACTTCGGCTCGCCCACCGGACAAAGCGGCCGCTTCAGCTTCTAGGGAAAGTATTTTTTCACGAAGAGAAGCATTTTCTTCCACTAAAGCTTTCTGCGAACCGAAGAGGTCAAAACTTTTCTTTAAACTTCTACTGACTGCATTTTCCGCCTTCCAAACAGGAGAAACTATCGAGATGATAACCCCGTCTAGGAAAGGAAAGGCTACCGCCCCGAGTATAAAAATGCCTACCAGAATCACTATGCGTCTGGAGTTTGGATTCCTTGATCTATTTTTTGGGAGGTAATTCACCTTCATTTTTTATAAGTATATCTCTAAATCTCTCCAGGTCCTCGAGAATGATGCCAGTGCCCCGCGCTACAGCCGAGAGTGGGTCAAGGGCCACGTGGACCGGTATGTGTATCTCACTTTCTATAAGTTCGGCCAGTCCCTTAATCAGAGCGCCGCCACCGGAAAGATAAAGGCCCCTGCCCATGATGTCGCTCAAGATTTCAGGCGGAGTTGATTCCAGCACTTCCCGGATGGTCTCTACCAGGCTTTCCACAGACTGGGAAAGGGCGTCGCGAATATCGGTATCGGTGAGAATTATTTCCTTGGGCAAGCCCGACACTAGATCTCGGCCTTTGACCGGCATTTCCAAGGGCGCATGGGTAGGTAGGACCGAGCCGATAGAAACCTTGACGAGCTCGGCTGTTTTCTCACCGAGCAGAACCTTAAATTGGTTCCTAACGTGGGCGATGATGTCTGAATTGAACTTGTCACCGGCAATGCGCAGATTTTTGGAACGGACCACTCCACCGAGGGAAATGATGGCGATATCCGAAGTGCCGCCGCCGATATCAACGACCATGTTGCCAACCGGGTCATGAATAGGCAGGCGCATGCCGATAGCTGCGGCCATCGGCTCTTCAATAATATGCACTTCCCCAGCACCGGCATTTCTAGTCGCATCACGCACTGCTCTAATCTCAACGTTGGTGATGCCCGACGGCACACCGACGACCACTCTAGGGCTGAAAATTTTATTGGAACCGGAGAGTGCTCGGCCGAGAAGATAGCTAATCATCTCTTCCGTAATCTCAAAATCGGAAATGACTCCGTCGACGAGCGGCTTGATGGCGAGTATGTGGCCGGGAGTGCGCCCGAGCATGGCTCTGGCGTCGGTGCCGATGGCTACCACTTGGCCAGTCTTCTGATTGACCGCTACGACAGACGGTTCATTTATAACTATTCCCCGGCCGCGCAAATAAACCAAGGTGTTGGCCGTACCTAAGTCTATCCCGACATCGTGGGAAAAGAGCCCGCGCAACTTTTCTAGACGCGGAAATTTCATCCCGTTAGAAGTTGGGTGATTAAATTATCCGTAGTCATTTCTTTCTCGTTGCCCGTAGCTCGATCTTTAACCTCTAACATTTTTGATTCGAGAGCCTTAGCACCGATGAGGACCTGGGTGGGAATGCCCATAAGATCGGCATCGGCAAATTTTTCTCCCGCCCTGGCCTCACGGTCATCGTAGAGTACTTCGATACCCTGCGAGACAAGACTCTCATAGACCTCGTCAGCCAATTTTTTGGCTTCATCCGTCAAGGAAAGCAAGTGTACTTGGAAGGGAGCGATTTCCTTAGGCCAAACAATCCCCTTATCATCGGAAAGCACTTCCACTACAGTGCCCATGAGTCGACCAAGTCCTATGCCATAACTGCCCATAATGACTGGTGACTTCGCGCCTTTTTCATCCGCAAACATAAGGTCAAGCTTTTCCGAAAAGCGGGTACCAAGGGAGAAAATGTTACCAACCTCAATAGACTTATGCGCCTCTCCGCCATCCGGTTTTTCTATTTCTTGATTGGCTGCCTCCTTCTTATCTTCATCTGTTATATAGATAGTATCTTCTCCTGCTTCGGTAACCGTCTGGAATTCATGTGAATATTTAGAGAAACTGCCCCCAGAGGCTTTGGTTAGATAGGTTACCTGCCCTATACCAACCTTATTGAAGATATTTCTATAAGCATTCTTGGCTTTCTCATAAAATTCATCGTGTTCCTCCTGAGTACGGGAAAATGAATAGAGGTCTTTCATCACAAATTCCCTACCGCGCAAAATGCCTGATTTTGATCTTAGTTCATTTCGAAATTTAGTCTGGAATTGATATATCGCCATAGGCAGATCGCGGTATGAGGAAACGTATTCCGTCAAAAGTCGAGTCAACGGTTCTTCATGAGTAGTGGCCAGACCGACATCGCTACCTGACTTAAGTTCTGTCTTAAACCATACATCGATAACCTTGTCTTCCCATCGACCAGATTTTTTCCACACTTCAGAATCTTGAAGCGCTGTTAACTCCACCTCCTGCCCTCCCAGAGCATTCATCTCCTCGCGAATGATATTTTCTATTTTTTTAAAGACCCTTAGACCCATGGGTAGATAGGAATACACCCCCGCCATTTCCTTATGGATAAATCCAGCTCGGATTAAAAGTGCGGCATTTTTTGAAACTTCATCTTTGGGCGCCTCTCGGCGCGTCTTGGTAAATAGTTGGCTCTGTCGCATCGCACTATTTTACAGAAAACCAGGCTAAAAACCAACACGCGGCCTCTTGACCATATCATTTAACTCCTCTATTCTAAATGTACGATATATCGTACAAACTACTTCTTTCTACTTCTTTAATTTACTTTTGTTATTTTTTCCTTCGGTCAACTTGGCTATCCTGTTCTGAATTCTTTCCTTACGAAGAGAATCGTCTAGGTATTTCCATCTCCCCTTACCTCTTACTCCTGTGAGAGTCTAAAGCTCTCACGAGCTCTCACGGGGATGCCAACATGACCTTTTCCGTAGAAGTAAGGATTTGGCCTAGTACAAGTTTCAATTCCCCTCTTCGGCTCGCCCTTTCAAAAACAGAGACTATTTCCAGAAACAAATCTTGGATATGTTTTTCTTCGAGTTTCCTCCTAGATAGGTGCGGCATTTTAATTTGTACGATATATCGTACATTTTGTCGTAGAGAACTACAAGATATACGAGATAATAAACTCGGAAACTGGAAACTAGTGCGACTCATCAGCCTAGAATAGGTTCCTGACGTCCTGAACAGTGATGAGAAGCATGAGGAGAATAAGCAGGGCGAAGCCGACTGTATTTAAAATATTAAAGAGCCTAGGTGGAATAGAGCGCCTGGCCAGGCCTTCAACGCCGACAAAAAGCAGGCGTCCACCATCGAGCGCCGGCAGAGGCAGTAAATTAATAATAGTGAGATTGATGGAAAGAAGGGCTGTGAAAGTCAGAAGATAAGTGAGTCCTAGCTCGCGTACATCGCCCACCATACCGACTATTCCAACCGGCCCGGTAATGCCAGCCAAACTGGCATTGCCCGTCACGGCTTGCTTAATAAAATTGCCGATGGATTGTAGAGTGAGAATTGTTAATTCTGAAGTAGTTTTTAATCCATACCAGAGAGCTTTGTGGGGAGACACTTGGACTGTCCCTACCAGATCCATCGAGATACCTATAGCCACCCGGTCATTGATAATACCTTCTTCGGGTATAACAGTCTTTGTGGAAATAGTTTCTCCCCGTTCTATTTCAAAAGTCAGAGGCTCTGCCGACTGGCCGATAAAAGTAGAAGCGGCTTCCGGCGTCAATTCTGAAAAGACATCGCCTCTGGAAAGAGAGAGGACGACATCTCCGGATTTTAAGCCGGCAGCCGCGGCCGGAGAAGCGGGCAAGACAGTGGTGATGACAGTCCGGGCATCATCTACAGGTAGTGAGGTATTGGCTGGAGCCGGCAGGCCGGTCATAAAGCCAAGCGATATCAAAAGCCACGCGAATAGAAAATTTCCTGCCACACCAGCGACTAGGACAGCGGCCTGAATACCGCGATTCTTGGATTGGAAATTATCATTCCGAGACTCCTCGGTCTCTTCGGCCGGATTTTCTCCAAAGATCTTAACGAAGCCGCCAAAGGGCAGCCAATTGAGGGTAAAGGGCGTCCCCTTCCAGGTAAAAAGCTTGGTAATACGGGGTGGAAAACCGAGACCGAATTCATCAACCCGAATACCGAATTTCTTAGCGACCAGAAAATGCCCCAGCTCGTGAACAATAATAAGGGCGCTTAGGATTATTATAAAGATAATGACTGACACGGTTTGATTATTCTAAAATCTCTTTTTCTTTTTTCGAGGCCAGTTCCTCAAGTTTTTGATTGGCTTCGTCTACCAGTTTCTGCAGGTCATTGCGTAGCCGGAATTTGTCATCCTTGCTCAATTCGCCAAGATCCACACCTCGGTCAATATCCCCGAGGCTTTTCTCACGTTCGGTGCGCACTTTAATCCGCGCCTCTTCCAACTTTTCCTTGAGCAACTTAATGAGCACTGTCCGCCGCTCGCTCGTCAATTCCGGAAAGGACACCCGCACCCCCTGGCTGTCGGTAGAAACGGACACCCCGAGATCGGACTCTCTAATAGCCCGGTCGATGGCAGGCGCTATGGCAGTGTCCCACGGGGTCACCAAGAGAGACTTCGGTCCCGTTCCTAAGATAGAAGCCACTTGGTCGACAGGCATTGCTGAACCATACACTTCGACACAAACGCCATCGAGGATGCTCGGTGTCGCTTGGTTAGTCCTGATGTTGGCGTATTCCTTTTTGAGCCAGTCAAACGTGGCCGTGCTCGCTTTTTTAAATTCACCGAAATCGTAAGCCATGCCGGCCATTATAGCACCAAGGACAAATGCTCGATAACCAGCCGCGGCGCGACCGCGGAGTCATGCACCAGTCGCCTGACGTTATAGACACTTTCGACCAACCTTTCTTTCCCGTTCTGCTTTCTTAATGAAAGTAAAAGGTCGTCCAGGAAAATGGTCAAATCTTTTTCTCCCTCGGCAAAAGATTTGGCAAACAAGAGGCGCTCCTTTATGGATAATGTTAGAAAACCTTCCGCCTCTTCGGACCGGGGAGTTACATTTGCCCTAAGGCGGAAAGTTTGCATTCTAGAACGTAGAGTTGGAATCACTAAACCTTCTTCCCTGACTCCTAGGAAAAAATAGGTGTTAGGAAAGGGGTCCTCGAATGTCTTGAGCAGGGCATTTTGAGCCTCGAGCGTCAGGCGCGCCGGAATAAGAAGAAAAATTTTGGCGCCACCGAGAGCTTTACGGGCGGCCATAGTGCTTAGTTGCCTAGCCTCGTCTATGCCAAAAATCTCTGTCTGGAAAATGAAAAAATCCGGATTATTGGCAATCTTAATGCCTGAATTATCACAAAGCGCGCGCAAGTATACTTCGGCTTCTTCCGACGCGCCTATGAGAAGGTTAGCGTGAGGCTGGTTTCTCAACATCTAAGAGCTCGACTTCGAAAATGAGTGTGGAATTTGGCGGAATAGGCCCTATCCCCTGGTTGCCATAGCCATAGTCTGGCGCGATGACCAAGACGCGAGTACCCCCGACACGCATACCTCTAAAGCCTTCATCCCAGCCGCGGATAACCGCACCTGTTCCGAGGGTAAAACTGAACGGAGTATTACTGTCACGAGAACTGTCGAAAACGCGACCATCCGGGAGAGCGCCTACATAGTGAACGGTGACGGTATCACCCTGCTCTGCCAAAAGACCTTCTCCCACCACTACGTCCTGTGCCGTTACTCCAGTTTGCGGAACTTCCGCCTCCAAATTATTGGTTCCCGGGTTGAAAAAGTTCATGATGGGAGCGGCAAATAAGAGATAAGTTAGTAAAGCTAAACCGACAAAAACAGCTACCCATTGGTTTTTATTCAGATTTTTCATTATTTTTTATAAATACTTTATAGGCGTACTCTCCATATGATATGATAGCGACATGAAAGAATCAACTAAAGACGTCTTTGCTCTTAGACACAAGGAGCTCGACGCCTTGGCGCAGAAACGTATCATCGAAATCTCCAAAGAGTTCAAAGAGGGTTTCCGTTTTCTCGAAAACTATCCCCAATCCGTCACTTTCTTCGGTTCTAACCAGTTCGGAGAAAACAATCCTTACTACCAGGATGCCCGCACTCTCGCCTCTCGCGTAGTCAAAGAACTCGGCTACGCCGTCCTCTCCGGAGGCGGGCCGGGCATCATGGAAGCGGCCAACAGAGGTGCCTTTGAAGCTGGTGGGAAGTCACTCGGCCTCCTCATTAAGCTCCCAGCTGGCCAAATTATAAACAAATACATCACCAAATCTTTTTCTTCATATTATTTCTTCGTACGCAAAGTCTGTCTCTCTTTCTCGGCAGAAGCTTTTATCTTTTACCCTGGCGGTTTCGGCACTCTCGACGAATTTTTTGAGATTCTAACCTTGGTCCAGACAAGAAAGCTGGTGGACATACCTATTATCTGCGTCGGTTCTGAATTCTGGAACGACCTCAAAATATTTATAGAGAAACAGCAATTAGCTCGTGGCGCCATCATCCCGGAAGATCTCAAACTTTTTCACATTCTAGACAACCATGATGAAATTATCGAAATTATCAGGAAAGTTCCCATCCGCATCGGCGTCCCATTCAATAAAACGGAGTCCAAGATTACGAATGGGTAAGAATAGGCGGTCTTAGTATTCAAAAGCCGGCAGTCCCAGGGGGACTGCCGGTGCGACCGTAGGTGTGTGTCAGCGTGTCGAGGGCATCTTCCGCCGGAAGTGAGGAAGAGGGAGACGGTGAGCCTCCCGGTCCTTCCCCGAAGGCACTACCTCGGAGTGGCGGAACGCTTCGGTCCCGTTGTCTGAAGTCTCCAGGAACCTGTTCGCGATCTGCCGGACGGCATCGTTGATGCGCGTCGGCTGAGCCACGCACTTTCTCGCGATCGCGATACAGAGGCCGCCGATTGAGAACTCCTGAACCCAGCCAGGATTGTCCGGGTGGGTACTCGGCCGAACGAGCCACTGCTTGATGCCGCATCCGTAGGGGACGTCGAAGACTGGCACTGCCGCCCCGCCCTGGCGAGGCTTGATGGGACACCCTTCGACTGACTCGAAGACGACAGCGACACACCCTCGACGCTGAAGCTCCGGAAAGGCGAGGAGATGCTTCAGGAGGGGCCTGATGATCTGCACGCTCGACGGATTGGTCTGTACCTCGTTGCGGTACAGACTGTTATGCAAACTGAAGAACACCAACGAGCCGGACGATTTTACCATCTATCACCTCTCCAAAGGATTTGGACAAAGGGTTAACTGTCCTCCCACAGTTTAGCCCCGTAGCTTTTGTAATGTCAAGGAATAACCTGAAAGCTTTAATTATCTCTACCTTGTAATCTGTCCACAGTTGTTGTATAATACAAAAAGACCGTAAACTATCTCACACTACTTCAAAGCGCCTACGCGGCGCGGAGGACAAACCATGGCCTACACAGGATCATCGTTCTTGCTTCCAGACAACCCGGCCAACCCGTTGCGCATCAAGCCTCCAGAGGGAGAGATGATAGCTATCAAGAGGGGTAGCAAAGACGGGCCCCTCGACAGAATCGTGGCGTCCGTGTCTGGCTGGCACTTCAAGCACGAAGAACCGGGTTTTATCCCTGCCGACGAATGGGAGAAGTGGGAACTACTCCCAGACGTAGTGGAGGGCAATCGAGTCTACACCCCGCCCACCAAGAGTATGCCTGAAACAGAGTTCGGCATCATCGTGGTCGGCTTCTTGAGGGCGCTCCACATCCCACATATGAGATATGTGAAGTGGGAGCTCAAGCCCGAGGGAACCGATTCGGGCCTAGTCAGAAAGGACAGGAAGGATTCACCATTCTTCTTCTTCCAGTACACCATGGGTATTCCAGTGCTGGAAGTCGAATCTGTTGGAAACTTCAAAACCACCATCAGGATGAATGTGGTAGTCCGACTCGTCAACCCGTACAAGGCACAGTTCTTGGCGGGCGGATGGGAGGGACTCCTGGACGCCGCCGTTCACGGAGCGGTCCGAGACTACATCGCCGAGCTATCGGTCAAAAGAATCAGAGAGGAGAGGGAGTCTGGCGGACTGGCAGACCGGGTCAAGGACCTAAATGAAAACACCGATGGTTTCAAGTCGAAGTTCGGTGTCCAGATTATCGATGTCCGCTTCGTCGGCTTCGATATCGTCGGTAGCGAGAGGGTCCAGAACGCCCTCGAGGCAGAGGAGGTCAATCGCCTCATGGCGGGCGCAGCGAGCGAGAGGGCCAAAGAGATCATGACGCTTGGTAAAGCACAAGCCGACGCTGCTGCCCTATCAGTAACCGCCTACGGTGGCGGCATGGCTGCGGCTGCTGTACGTGCGGCTGAACTCGTCGCAGAAGCTCTCAAGAAGAGGTAATGCATCCGAGTACTTGGCAGGCCGGTCCCCCGTGGGGCCGGCCTTTTTCAAACTTGACATAATAATAATATATGATACAATTAAATAAGAGTGTTCCGATCTATCTCGATAACCCATAGGAGGAATGACATGACAGCTTTCGGAAGATGGTTTGCCAAGTGGTTCTGGACCTATCGGTACTGGACGTGGCCGCCTCTTCTAGTGGTTGCCATTATCATTTGGTGGCTGACTTACACGGTCGCCACGAGTGGTGACGCGATACGGTTCATCTCCTTCTTCTTACTCTCGGTGATCGGCATCACTGCCTATTACTGGGTGAGAGGAGAACTCCCGCCTATCTGGATTACTGTCACTGCTCTGGTTGTCCCGCTCTTTCTGTGGGGATTCTGGCTCATCAGACCAGAGTGGTACATCGAGTGGAGAGCGTCGGGATACTTCCTGTGGATGATCCTGGCTACTGCCGTCTTCGGATGGTTGGCGGGCCACAAAACATCTTCCATAGCCAACATCGCCCGGATCGGTCTCTTGCTTCTCATGATCACCGCGATCTGCGTCGGCGCCTATGGCAAGTGGGAGGAGAAGAAAAAAGCAGAGGAGGTCAGAGAGCGAGCTGACCGAGAGGCCGATGACTTCTCGCACCTCGACACCATCTTTATGAAGGTGGCGAGGGAGGGAAAACCGGCCTGGGTCGTCATCCCACAGGGCTGGCACATCGAGTGGAAGGAAGACGATGACCTGTTCTCGAGCCAAGCCGTCTGGCAAGGCGGGAACAAGGTCAGAATCTTCATCACCAAGCCGGGCGTAAAGTTGGTTGAGATACCGATCCGCCGGTGGTATGAACCGGCGAAGCGGCGGAGATGAAGAGAGCACAGCGCGAACGCACAGGGCGCTCACGACCTCCAAGGTCGT
>JBBDZA010000055.1:0-2190 GCA_040900425.1 Parcubacteria group bacterium | reverse complement strand
GTCGATTGAAGCGAAGAACTTTCTGATGTCACACTTCAGTATCCAGCATTGTCTGGTGTTGTTTTTGGAAACTTGACCTGCGAAGTACTTGAATCTATTGATAGCTTTGTGGACACCTTTATTGATACGGCAGGAGTAGGAGTCGGAGATGAATTTCTTGTCGAAGAATGAGTAGAGTACTCTGTAGATAGCGTGGTGGAGCAGTCGATCGCGGACACTGGCTTTATGGATGTTGCGTGGTTTGGGATCAGAGATGTTGAAGGCGTGGTAGCCGCCGTGATTGTAGATTTTATTTTTGAGATCGAGGTGGAGGGCCAGAATATTATCCATCAATCTTAATTGGAACTCCTCAACATCTTTCCTGTTCTTCTTACCTTCTATGAAATCTCTCCAGGCTTCAAGCAGATTTTCAATAGAAATGATACGATCATAAACATGACTGAGCCTCTTAAAAGCCCCCCCCCAACGAGTTTTGCCGGTTTTTATTCATCTCAAAGATCTCTACATTACTTGGCATATCAGATTTTATAAATTCCCGAAGACTTCTAGATTTTCTATTGGAACAAAGATTGATTCACTTTTCATAGATACGATAACAGAAGCCTCTCTAGCAAGTTTTACTGTAAATTTAGAGAAAGTAGTCCACATAAAGCGTGCTCTAAGTCTAACAGATACCCTGAAAATCTTTCTACAGATTGCCTGGGAACTAAAACTTCTCGAAACCAGACATTATTCTGAATTATCTGAAAAGATTGACACGGTAGGTAAAATGCTCGGCGGCTGGTACGGGCACGCCTCCAAACAGAACTGCCTCGCGAGTGCGAGGGAGAAATAAACAATAGTTGCGGAAACGAAAGACGATCTCGTTGTCAAGATTCCACTCGTCGTTCGGATTCGTCCAGTTGCCGTTGAGCCACGCCTTGCCGTCATCGTTGCGCTTGACGTTGAACACGTTCGGGTTGCCGTCGGAATCAGTTATGTGCACCGCCCCATCCAAACCACCGCCTTTCGAATAATCTCAAGGCTGAATTTTATGTGTGATCGAAATCACCCAGAGCTATGCACCAAGTATGTTTATTTTTTAGCTCATTCATAACCACTCTATCTCAGACCTTAGTCGGAGATACTCTCGATCATGAGAAGCTGGATTCGGCAGCAGGAAACCTTGGTCGCCCGCGTATTCGCCTAGTACCGATTAAATTTTACATACGAAAACGGCGTGTGCACAAGTGCACACGCCGTCGATACAAGGATTCAAGGGACTCAAACCGTAACCTAAGTCCCAGGAACCCAGTCCTACTTGCGGAAACGAAAGACGATCTCGCTGCCAAGACTCCACTCGCCGAACGGACCCGTCCAGCAGCCGTAGAGCCACGCCCTGCCGCCACCGCCGCGCCCGACGCCGAACACGCGCGGGCTGCCGCCGGAAGCAGCAATCTGCTCCATGGCGACCCAGAAGTAGTCGCCGCGAGGCTGGTCCTTCAGAGCCAGCCGGATCGCGGGGCCGTCGCCAGACTTGCAGAGTGAGTGGCCAAGCTTGATCATACGCATCCAGATCTCGCGGGTCGTCGGGTTCTTGGTGAACCCGAGATCGCGGACCCGAACGCGAGCAAACTTGACGGTCTCGCGCTCGCCCGGCTGCCAAGCGGACTTGGACATGATGTCCTTGGCGTAGCTCGAAGCGAACATACCGCTCGCCTCGATCTCCGCCAGAAGCTGGTCCTTCGACTTCCCGCCCACCTCACATTCGAGGTAGACCGGAAACACGGGACCCTTCGCCGAGAACTGCCGGATGCCCGTCGCGAGGTACGTGGCGAAACCGGGGTGTTCGTTGAGAAGCTGGGCGCTTCCCTCATCGAGCTGGGCCTTGTTGTACTGGGCCCGGAAGGTTTCGATCGCCCTCTGCCCCTTCGGACTGTCCGCGGTCACCACACCCGACGTGTTCAACTTGGTCGTCGACATCGTCTTTCTCCTTAGTTAATGAGCGCCCCTGGAACCACCAGGCTGGTGTGGATGGATTCCACAGATCTTCTTCTATTATATATCCAGATAGGGTTTATGTCAAGTAGTCTAGAAAATCACTTTCGGTGAGCACTTTTATGCCCAATTCTTCGGCTTTGGTTAGTTTCTCGCCCGGGTCGGAACCAGCCACTACATAATCAGTATTTTTAGAAACGGATTCTCGCACTT
>JBBDZA010000054.1:12469-15820 GCA_040900425.1 Parcubacteria group bacterium | reverse complement strand
CCCGCCTGCTATCGCCTAATGCGCGAGCATTGGCGGGCAGGTATCTTCGTATAGCGCAAGCTGATCGATTATGATATCCTTGTGGCAATAAAATATATGAAAAAAATAGCCATCATTGGTGCAGTTGCGGTTCTCGTTCTAGGTACTGTGTTATTTGTGTTTAAAGGTTCGAATGAGCAACAAGTCTCCAAATTGGATGTCACCGACACTGTTGGGAATTTTTATAACCAATGGCTCGAAGCTACCCACCAACCACTAACTGCAGATCCCAATCGAGCGACTTTAGCCAAATCACCAATCTTGAGTGAAGTACTCCGTACTCGGCTAAAAAATTATGATACAAAACCTGATCCAGTCTTGTGCCAAACAGTAACACCTGAAAATATTTCCTTAATGAATGTATCCGAGAATGAAGATAAAGCGCAAGTACTCGTTATATCGAAAGACAGGAAGGTGACCGAGCAAGCACTCGTCACACTTCTTAGGTATGGCGAAGGCTGGTATATCAACGATATCCTGTGCTCGCCTGGAGAATTTGAACCGGAGAGAGAATTCAGTTTTGAGAAGGAAGGCTATTTACTGAAAGGTTCGATCCCTCCCCCTTTCAATCCTGTAAATTGGCACCTAGTATTTGAAGAGAACGGTAAACTTGGCAATGTCGTTCCTCTTTTCTTTGATTCAAAGAGTCAGTGCACGAGTCTAGATGGAAACAAATCTGTGTGCAAGCCAGATCAATTTACAGAAGCAACAAAGGTCTCTGTACATGGTCAAATGACCGAGCGCGGTGTTAGTGTAAATCAACAGCAGTTTGTTAAATAGTGTCTGGTCATAAATTGTGGGGCGGCTTTCCTTACATATATTTTATGTTACTCTCTTGTCTATGCCTAAAAACGAGGTTATTCTCCGCTTTGAGAATGTCAGCTTTGCATACGAACAGAACAGACCCATTTTAAACAAGGTCAATTTTGCCGTGCGCGATAACTCTAAGACTACAGTCATGGGCCAGAATGGCGCGGGTAAGAGCACTATTTTCGGACTCATCACTCGCACGCTCAAGCCGGAGGAAGGGAATATATTTACCTCGAACGTCTTGACCATAGGAGTCTCCAGGCAGGTTATTCCGCGTGATGAACTAACTCTTTCCGTGAGAGAATTTTTTGAGAAAGTTCTACAGGAGGCAGGCAAGGCCAGGTTCGGCCGAGAAGTAGGTAAGATTTATGACATCGATCCCAAGATAGACGCGGCCCTCGATGCCGTTAATTTGAAAGCTGGTAAAGATATTTATTCCCGTACGGTTAATTCATTTTCCGGAGGCCAGCAGGCTAGACTTCTTTTGGCCTCGGCTCTTATCCAGAATCCTGATCTTCTGCTTTTGGACGAGCCGACCAATAACTTGGACACGGCCGGTATTGAACACCTGACTAAATTTCTCAAGGATTATGAAAAGACGGTCATTGTCATTTCCCATGATGCCGGTTTTCTTAACGCTTTTACAGACGGAGTGCTTTATCTTGATGTCTTTACCAAAGTTGTCGAACAATATGTGGGAGACTATTTTGATGTGATGGAACAGATAGCTGCGAGGATGGAAAAAGAGACCAGAAAGAATGCCCAACTGGCGAAAGAAATCCAGGAGAAAAAAGATAAAGCCAACTTCTTTGCTAATAAGGGTGGGCAGATGCGTCTGGTAGCAAGAAGAATGAGGGACAAGGCGGAAGAGCTTGAAGAAAACAAAGTGGAAACCAGAAGAGAGGACAAGACTATTAGACCTTTCACCATTCCGGCGCAGACAGGGCTCTCCGGAGAAATCCTGTCAATCACCGAATTTAATACTGTGAGTGGTAAGACCCACAAGGTCGTTAAGCGCAAGGCTAGCATCAAAATAAGAAAGAACAATCACTTGCTTATCAAAGGGCCGAACGGGATAGGTAAGAGCACGCTTCTGGAAAATTTAGCACGGGGCAACGTGAAGGGCCTATCTATTGCTCCCGGTACCAAGATAGGATATTACCGGCAGGACTTTTCGACGCTTAATTTCGAGGACAAAGTTTATGATGCGCTCATCAGAGCGATGGAAGAACCCAAAGAGGAGACAATGCGAGCCGTGGCCTCCGGATTTCTCATCACCGCTGACCTGATGAAAGGAAAGATTGGCAGTCTGTCGGAAGGGCAAAAAGGGTTAGTGGCCTTTGCCCAGCTCGTCCTCCAGAAACCCGGACTGCTCATTCTTGATGAGCCAACCAATCACATTAATTTCCGCCACCTCCCTGTGATAGCAGAGGCCTTGGACCGATACGAAGGCGCGATGGTGATGGTCAGCCACGCACCAGAATTTGTAAGCAAGGTGCGTATCGATGAAGTGCTAGATTTAGCCAAATAAAATCTTCCGTTAATAAAGATTTAGTTTCCCTACGCTATACTTAATGGTATGAAAAATCTCTTATGGCTGGTTATGCTGGCAGTGTTAGTGGTGGGCTATTTATATATCAAGCCAAATCCAGAAGAAACCCGAACAGTAAACAATCTTGATCCCGGTACTTCAAGTAGCATAATGGCGGTTGTGTCTGAAAAGATTTCACTTTCTATTTCCCCGGAAACAGTAATCCAGGGGGAGCCAGTACTGATAACTATAAATGGGCTCTATTCCACCTCGACCATCAAGTCACTCGCCCTGGACGATAAACCACTTCCAGTCTTTATGCATAATGGTAAGCCAACATCACTCGTTGGCATTGATTTGCGCGGTAAGATCGGCTCCTATCAATTAGTTCTCAATCTGAAAGATGGGCAAAAGATTGAAGAAAAATTGGTAATTGGTAAACGCATAGTAGCTAAAGAGACGTTTAACATTCCGGAAAAGTTTGGTGGCGATACTCCGGAAGCCGAGAAAAAGCTGGTGAGCACGTTGTTAGATGAGGGTGCCATTATCAATGCTGTTCCCACGAGTGCTGATAAGCTTTGGAACGGCAATTTCCATTTTCCATTAGACGAGCCGATTACTGTCACAGACACTTACGGCTATAGTCGCCTGACCGGAGGTTCGAGTATCAGCCACAAAGGTACTGACTTTCGGGCTAGAGTGGGCACGCCAGTTTATGCCATGAATTCAGGGCTCGTGCGTTTTGTCGAAAGTTTAAGAAACTATGGCGATACCATCATTATTGACCATGGCTTGGGGCTCCTGACTATCTATATGCATCTTTCGGAAATGAATGTGGAGTTAGGGGATAAGGTTGAGAAAGACGAACTCATTGGTAAAAGCGGTAGTACCGGTTATACCCATGGACCCCATCTTCATCTGACAATCAGGATTAAAGGCATTTCTATTGACCCAATGAAGTTTATGGAACT
>JBBDZA010000054.1:11112-12369 GCA_040900425.1 Parcubacteria group bacterium | reverse complement strand
TATGTTGGTCGGACTGGACCCAATTGCCAATTCTTCTGTCCCTCGGTCCTTTCAAGCGGTATTCAAGGCAAGGTTCTGGTCGGGCCTACTTGTCCAGTGGTACAAACCCCGCCACAGGGTGATTGTGATGACAAGCCTTTTCAGACTAATCTCATGCTCGTCGCTCCAGATGGACGAATTGCTAAGGCCTTTAGTACGAATGCCAAGGGAGAATTTAAAGTCTCCGTCGCTCCCGGTTCTTATCTCGTTAGCTCTGCAGCTGGTAATGATGGCTTAACCTCGTGTTCAAAAGGAGGGTATATCGAAGTGAAAGCCAATTCTTATACGCAGGTCACCATCAATTGCGACTCCGGTATCAGATAATAGAAAGGTGGGTGTTTACAGACTACCAGTTAAATTTATTCCGTTTTCTTTCTTTTCAAATACTTTTTGCCTTTGATTTTATCCGGCAGGTAGCTTTCTTTATCATATTTTTTATACCCCTTGCCGTAATCCAGATTTTTCATCAGTTGGGTCGGGGCATTTCTAATTTTTAGAGGCACAGGCAGATTACCTAAATTCTTGACGTCCTCGACCGCTTCAAAATACGCGTCATAAGAGCTCCTGTCTTTGGGAGCCAAAGCAAGATAGGCCACTCCATGAGCGAGATTAATAGCCGCTTCTGGTAGGCCGATAGTTTCTACGGCCCGGAAGACTTCATTAGCTACGACTAGGGCAGTGGGAAGCGCGAGGCCAATGTCTTCCGAGGCGAAGATGACCATTCTTCTCGCGATGAATTTAGGGTCTTCGCCAGCCTCTACCATCCTGGCCAAATAGTAGAGCGCGGCGTCTACATCTCCGGCCCGCATGCTTTTTATGAAAGCAGAGATGGTGTCATAGTGTTCATCGCCTTTCTTGTCAAAACGTAAATATGTCTCCTCAAAGGTGGCTTTGAGATTTTCCGAAGTTACTTTGCCATAGAGGCGCTTGGTGTTCTCTAGTGCTGAAAGCGCTATCCTGGCATCGCCATTGGCTAGTCTTTTTAACCAATCCAAAGCGGCTTTAGGAATTTTTATTTTAGTGCGCTTGATAATAGCGGCTAGTTCCTCTTCAGACAAACTCTTTAAGACAAAAACACGACAGCGGGACAAGAGAGCGGAAATAATCTCGAAACTTGGGTTCTCCGTTGTGGCGCCGATGAGCGTCAGTTTCCCTGATTCAACATGTGGTAAAAGATAATCCTGCTGGGCTTTGTTGAAACGGTGGATTTCATCGAGG
>JBBDZA010000054.1:8910-11012 GCA_040900425.1 Parcubacteria group bacterium | reverse complement strand
ATGTGGTAAAAGATAATCCTGCTGGGCTTTGTTGAAACGGTGGATTTCATCGAGGTTTCTAGGCCTTATTTGGGAAGCTAAAGGTTCCATAGCCCTATTATCTACTTATAATGCGTTGCGGTAAAATGGGAAACTTGTATCATTACAAGTTAGGAAATTTATGAAATTGATTACTTTGAATACGTGGGGAGGAAGAGCGGGCAAGAAATTGCTTCTGGATTTTTTTGATAAACATAAAGATGTTGACGTTTTTTGTTTGCAGGAAATTTGGTCTGCTCCTTACGAACATTTGGAAGGTCAGGTGGCTGGGGGTGTGGCTATCAGCCATGAACAAGTTATGACTAGAGGCAAACAAGAAATATCTGAAGTGCTAAAAGACCATTCATCATACTTTCGTCCTCTTGTTTTAAATGATTATGGGTTACTAATGCTTGTGAGAAATAATTTGACTGTCAAGGAAGAAGGGGAAGTGTATGTCTATAAGCATAAAGGATACGTAGCGGAAGGGGACATAGGTGACCATGGGCGAGCTCTTCAATATCTGACCGTCAATCTCAAAGATGGCCCTCTAACGATTATTAACTTCCATGGGTTGTGGGCTCCAGAGTTTAAGTCCAATCCTTACAGTAAAATTGACACAGCTGACCGAATCAGCCAGTCAAAAAGAATAGTGGAATTTACGAAAACTCTCACTAATGACTTTATTTTATGCGGTGACTTTAATCTTCTACCGGATACCGAAAGTATCGCCATCCTAGAAAGAGCTGGTTTAAAGAATCTGATTAAGGATTATGGTGTTACTTCTACACGAAACTCTTTCTATAATAAAACAGAGGAAAAACATGCCGACTACATCTTTGTTTCCGAGGTAATAGATGTTAAAGATTTCAAAGTACTTCCGGAAGAAGTTTCGGACCACTCCGCGCTGTTGTTGGAAATATAAGTTTCAACCAGGCTCTATTTAAAGACGAGGAGTAGCGCGCCTATAACGAGAAAGACGAGTCCCGTAACTGACTTTGCGGTCAATGCCTCGCCTAGAAATATAGCGGCCAGGATGACCACGAAGACAACGCTTAATCTATCGAGTGCCGCTACGCCGGTGACGGGTCCGTGTTTAATGGCTAGAAAATAGAAAAGCCAGGACAAAGCACCGGCTACTCCTGAAAAGATGATGAAAGTCAGGGCTTGGTTCCCGACAGTCTTAATGAGTGCAAATTTTTGCAAAACCCCTGTGGCGATAAGGAGGAAAACGGCCATCACCACCGCTCTAATTGTGGTGGCCACCGTTGTGTCAACATCTTTAAGGCCGAGCTTACCGAAGATAGCGACTGCCGCCGCAAAGCCGGCTGATAGTAAAGCATATACAATCCACATCATATTAATCTCTATTTTATCACATGCTACAATTGAAGGTATATGAATATAAAAAAAATTGTTTGGCTGAAATTGCGTTTTGTCATGGCCCTCATATTTCTGTGGGCCTTTGCCGATAAACTACTAGGTCTCGGATTTAATACCACAGCTGAAAATGCTTGGTGGAATGGCGGTTCACCCACCTCCGGCTTTCTTTTGAATGCTACTCGCGGGCCCATGGCTGAATTGTTTAAGGGCCTGGCCGGAGTACCGGCCGTAGACTGGCTCTTTATGTTAGGTCTTTTATTTGTCGGGCTTACTCTCTTCCTCAATAGGTTTGTCGTCTGGGGTGCTTTGGCTGGTAGTCTCGAGATGCTCCTCATGTATTTGGCCTCTTTTCCTCCAGCAAATAACCCTCTCTTGGACGAGCATGTAGTCTATATTCTAGTGTTAATTCTTTTGGCTTTAAAAAATAGGGAGCGATAGCTAAAATTAAGATACTTAAGTTATGAAAACAAGCTCTTGGCTCGTCGCAGTTCTGGCTATTATCATCCTGGTAGGGGGTGCCTTTTACATCTTCAATATGCCAGGTGATGGCCCTGGCCCCAATGGGAATAATGGGGGAGATAACGGCAACGGTGAGGACATGGTGCGCGTGGCTTCCCCTCTTCCAAACGAGATACTGACGAGCCCTATTACCGTCTTGGGGGAAGCTAGAGGGAACTGGTACTTCGAGGCGAGTTTCCCCG
>JBBDZA010000054.1:0-8810 GCA_040900425.1 Parcubacteria group bacterium | reverse complement strand
ATTACCGTCTTGGGGGAAGCTAGAGGGAACTGGTACTTCGAGGCGAGTTTCCCCGTCAGAGTGCTTGATGCTAATGGTAAAGAACTCGGCCGCGGTATCGCCCAGGCAGAAGGCGAATGGATGACTACCAATTTCGTACCATTCCGTGCCACGGTTAGATTTTCCCCTCCTACTACAGAGACGGGAACAGTTGTCTTCCAGAAGGACAATCCATCAGGCTTACCCGAACACGATGCCGAAGTGAAGGTGCCTGTTCGTTTCAGCCAGGTTGTTTCCCAGACGAGGGATATCAAGCTTTATTTCTATAATGATCAGCTGGATCGGGATTCAAGCGGCAATGTCTTGTGTTCTGCAGCCGGACTTGTAGCAGTAGACCGCTCCATTCCTTTTACCAATACGCCCATCCAGGATGCCGTGAGGCAACTTCTCCAGGGTCCCGATAGTGTCGAAAGGCTGACTCTCTCTGGAACAGAATTTCCTCTCCCTGGAGTATCTCTTACAGGCGCTTCTCTTTCCAATGGAGTGCTTACCCTCTCTTTTAATGATTTACAAAATAGGACATCCGGCGGTTCCTGCAGGGTCAATATATTACGCGCCCAGATAGAGGCCACGGCCAGGCAGTTCGGAGGGGTAAATGAAGTGCGTCTACTGCCAACTACTGCTTTCCAGCCATAGTAGAGTAAAAAAGACGAGAACAAGTTGTTAGAAAACAAAAGAGACCCCTTGGGGGTCTCTTTTGAACTAAGCTGCCGGTACCTCTTCTGTTGGTGGTACCTCTGGCATAGGCTTACCGACGGGTTTGACTTCCTCTCTACCCGGTCCGGTTGGGACTTCCAGATCTACATCTGGATTCTTGTTTTCGTCCATGTTGAGAAATAGTTACTTTGATAATGTGGAACTCCCTAAAAGTGTAGCATTGATAAAAACAGAAGACAAGCTAGTTGTCATAGAAGAGCGATTCAACGCTATCCCACCACCCGTTGTTGTCGAGATCGCGGAGACTTGGATTTTTCTCGACGCAAGGGCTTGTTCCTTCTCCGCTTTCCCGACAGAAACTTAAGCCAAGTATTTTGAGTGCGCCGTCGGCTTCTTTAGTGAAAAAGAGAATAGCTACGATAGGCCCGTCAGTATGCATGATAGCCTGCCGGTCGTCTTCTTCCAGATATTTGAAGTCGCTAGGTTCGAGGGAGCGGCTAATTTCGTAGACATTGTCCATAAGAGCGAAGCACTCTGCCTCTCTCGATGGGTCCGAGCAGGCCGGAGATATCTGATGAGAAAGGCTTCTCATTCCAGCGAGGTTGTGAGTGCCGAGAAAGGCGAGATAATTCTCAAAAACTTGCCAAGTTTCCGGGTGGGGAACCGGCGCGGTAGAAGCAAGATTGAGAAAATTACTAATGCTTTCGCTTTTGAAGTTATTTTCCCAGCCGAAGCCCTTGTATCCCACTCCTAAGACTACACCTATAGCCAAAAAGGGGATGAGCAGCCTCTTAACTGCGGCCATGCTCTTTTTATGCGGTCCCATGTGTTTGATTATACCAAAGTCCATGTGATAAACTAACAAGGCATGATTGTCTTTGACCGTGTTTCTAAAATATACCCGGATAATTCCGTCGCTCTTGAAGAGGTAACACTTACTATAGAGCCGAAAGAGTTCATTTCCTTCGTAGGTCCGTCTGGCGCGGGCAAGACGACGCTTCTCAAGCTCTTCCTGGCAGAAGAAGAACCTACGGAAGGGTCGGTCTATTACGAATCAACCAATATCCATTCCTTGAGCAAGAAGGAGATAGATGCCTTCCGCCGCAAAATAGGCATGGTCTTCCAGGATTTCCGTCTGTTACCAAACAAGACTGTCTATGAGAACATCGCCTTCACCATGGAAGCGGCTGGGCGTACGGATGAAGAGATAGAATCAGACGTTCCACACGTCCTTGAACTGGTGGATCTAACACCGAAGGTTTGGAATTTCCCACGTGAACTCTCCGGCGGGGAAAAACAGAGGGTAGCTATAGCCCGTGCTCTGGTCAATGAGCCCGACATCATCATTGCTGACGAGCCGACAGGCAATCTCGATCCGGCCAATACCTACGACATCGTGCAGATATTGAAAAAGATTAATGATCTCGGCACTACTGTCATCCTGGCTACCCACAACAAGGGCATCATAGACCTCTTAAAGCGACGGGTCGTGGCCATGGAACGAGGCAGGGTTGTCCGCGATGACAGGGCTGGTAAATATTTCGTATAATGAGCAGTGAACCTAAAATGAAAAGTCCTAATATGTTTTGGACCAAAATAAAGAGGGTTTTGCGCACCGGTTTCTTCAATTTTTGGAGGGACGGTACGGTGACGCTGGCTTCCGTCCTTGTCATGATGGTTACTCTTTTGGTCATTGGATTAATTTCCTTCTCGAGCGCCATTCTCGATACGACTCTCGCCGAATTGAAAGATAAGATAGATATCAACGTCACCTTCATTACCACTGCCGAGGAAGAAGACATTTTAAATATTAAACACACCATAGAGTCATTGCCGGAAGTCCTTCTTGTCACTTATATGACGCGCGAGGAAGCGCTCGCAGGCTTCAAAGAAAGGAATGCTAATAAGCCCTCCATTCTCGCCGCTCTCGAAGAACTTGGGGAAAATCCGCTTGGAGCGGTCCTTAACGTCAAAGCCAGGGAACCTTCCCAATACGCTTCAGTAGCTCAATTTCTGGAGAGTGGCAACTCGCTGTCTTCTCTTGGAGTTAATATCATCGACACCGTAAACTATTTTCAAAATAAGACATCTATAGACCGGCTGACGAACCTTATTGCCTCTGCAGATCGCCTCGGTTTTGCTCTGGCCATCTTTTTTGCCATTACCTCCGTCCTCATAGCATTCAATACCATCCGCCTGACTATTTATCTGGCCCGCGATGAGATAAGCGTCATGCGCTTGGTGGGTGCCTCAACCACCTACATCCAGGGACCTTTCGTAGTGGTCGGCATTATCTACGGGATCGTGGCCGGTCTCCTAACTCTGCTTCTGTTACTGCCTATTACATACTGGCTTGGCAGTACCACCGAAAACTTTTTTGTCGGCTTTAATATCTTTTCTTATTACCTTAGGAATTTCCTTGAATTGGCCTTCATTATCTTGACTTCTGGGATATTTATTGGTGCTCTTTCGAGCGCTCTTGCCATCAGAAAGTACCTTAAAGTATAATGGCGGCATGAATAACACAATCGTTGCAGCCGTTTTAGTATTAATTTTAGCCGCCGGCGGTTTCTTTTTATTCAAGAACAGGGGAGTAGCGCCAACCGAGGGAGAACTCAATAACGGTGAGACTTCGGTCCCCAATACCCAGCCAGATTTAACAGGCGGTTTGGATGAAAGGATAGGCAATCCGCCCGGGGCCACCACTACGGGTACGGTGACCACAGGGGTGACAAGAGAGTTTAAGGTTACCGCAACCTCGTTTTCCTTCTCGCCATCGACTATCACGGTCAACAAAGGAGACACGGTCAAAATTACTTTGAAAAATAACGACGGCACTCATAACCTTAATATAGAGGGGTATGATAACGCCAAGACAAATATCCTCAATGCGGGACAAGAACAAACCATTAGCTTCGTCGCGAGCAAAAGCGGGACTTTCCAGTATTACTGTTCCGTAGGGAACCATCGTGCCAAGGGCATGGTCGGAACCTTGACCGTCAGGTAGGCACTATTTAGCGGATGGGATTTTCTCCCCGGATGACTCGGATGAGCACCATGACTATGGCTATCACCAACAGCAGGTGGATAAAACCGCCCACTGTATAAGAAGTCACCAAGCCCAGAATCCACAGTATAAGCAGAACGATGGCGATTGTTGTGAGCATACCTATAAGACGCAAAAGATAGGGCTCAATTACAGCCGGTATCTATTCAATAAAGGTCAAAGCTTTGCCGAATTTATCTCCGCGACCGGTGCGGCCAATCCTGTGGACGTAGTCCTCGTAAGTGGCGGGCAAGTCGAAATTGATGACGTGAGTCACACCGGAGATGTCGAGACCTCTGGCCGCCACGTCGGTAGCCGCGAGGACTTGGGTATGGTCTTTCTTGAAGAGCTCAAGCGCACGCTCCCGTTGTGACTGGCTCTTGTTGCCGTGGATTGATTCGGCTTTGACACCTCGTCTTCCGAGTTCGATAGCCAATTTTTCTACACCGTGCTTGGTACGACCGAAGACGAGCACCTTGCTGAAACCGTCTTCGGCCAGAAGTTCATGGAGGATGTCGATTTTGTTCTTGCCTTGAGGAATCCTAATCACGTCCTGATGAACGTTTTTCGCGGTGTCTTGGGTTTTGACGGAAATGCGTACCGGTTCGCGGAGGAATTCGTGAATTAGTTTTTCTATCTCGGTAGAAAGCGTGGCAGAAAAGAAGAGAGTGTGCCTTTCTTTGGGCATCTTGGACATCATGAAGCGCATGTCGCGAATGAAGCCCATATCGAGCATCCTATCTGCCTCATCGAGGACGATAGTCTTGAAACTGGAGAGGTCGAGCACTCCTTGTTCCATAAGGTCCTTCAGTCGGCCTGGTGTACCGATGACGAAATGGTGCCTGTGGTAGAGTTCCCTCCTCTGCTTGCCCATACCTGTGCCACCAATACAAAGCACGGAGAAGAGGTTGGAATTTTTGGCAAATATCCTAAGCTCCTCGTCAATTTGGTTGGCCAGTTCGCGGGTCGGGACTACGATAAGCACTTTCTCGCGCGAGTCGAGAATTATTTTATTGATAAGTGGCAGAAGATAGGCGGCGGTCTTACCTGTGCCGGTATTGGCGATGCCGACAATGTCTTTCCCTAGAATGACATGAGGAATGGCCTGGTCCTGGATAGGAGTCAGGGCTAGGTAGCCTTTGGTCTCGATGTTTCTTTTGAGAATGTTCTGGAATTTGAAGTCGGTAAAGGAATGTCTCGGTACGAATTCTACCGTTTCGGCGGCGGCCGCGGTCTTATTGATGAATCTGGAGACATCTATATAAACGCCAGGGTTAGCATGGCGCGGTCGACTATTGAATTTTCTTGGTGCTCCGTAACCTCTTTGGGAAGTAGAAGCGCGTTGAGGCCTCTGGCCTCGGTAGCTATATGACATGTTTATCTGTAAGCCCGGTCTTTTTATGGTAATGGTGACCGAAAGACTCTTGAGGTTTACAGACGGGCGGGAAACCTATTGAGTACTGATTTACTTCTTTAGTATATCCCGGTTGAGTTATTTTGTCAAATGGAGGGAGAGTAGTAAGTAAAGAGGGCTTTGATGCCGGCGAGATTCTGTGGCCACTCGACTGTCTGATGAGTTTTAAGTTCGACTGTGATGGCGGGAATATTCTTGGAAGCAAGCCACCCCTCTATGTCACCAGTGATGGGGTAGCTGTCAAACGATTGTATAGCCTGGTAACCCGCCGCTTTCGCGTAGATATTCATCATGTCGAGCGTTTCCGGAAGGATGCCCTTACCGCACTCTGAAGCATAGACGGCATTAGCCTGGCTATGCCAGAAAATGACGGCATCAGGTTTCGTCTCGAGGATAAAATCCCGCAGGGCTTTGGATTCAGGTTCGGAGAATGGCCCTGTTCCGGCGCTCACCACTCTTTGGCGCCACGTGCTTTCCGGTTGCCAGCGGCAATCGAAATTGCGGTTGAGGTCAACTTGGCGTGCGTTGAATCGGGCGGAAGCCAGGAGCTCTCTGTCAGTCGAGACATCGGCGATAGCGAAGCGCCCTTCCTTGCCAACTACTTTATAGACTCCATCAGGATTGGCCGACGGTATGATGGTTAGAGTGAGATTGTCCGGTACGGCTGTGGGATCGGCATTCAAGTAATCAATAAACTCGTAGGCGAGGAGGACGCTATTCCATTCGTACCCACCGTGAATGCCGCCAACGAAGGCAAGATGCGTATCGCCACTGCCATATGTATAACTTTCGATATTGCGCTTTTCTACCGAGAGTCCGATGACTTCTCGCTTGGCACCCACCTCGACGGTAGGCACTTGAAGAACGGGAGCCTCGGACCTTTTCCCATTTAGAAAGGCAAAGCTCGTTATGCCTAAAAGCACAAGGATAATAACCGCTACGGTAGGTTTCGTGATAGACGGCCGCATTATCTGTCGTAGTATTTGAGGATGGCGTCAATGCCTTTTTGGTTCTTGGACCACTCGATGTCGGTATGGTTGGTAAGTAGGATGCTAATGCCGGGGATATTATTTTTAGCAAACCAATTGACCATATCGCCGGTCACTTCGTAGAAGTCGAAGTCGTCGTAGGCTATGTAGCCGGAAGCGTCTGCATAGGCTTTGGTTATGGCGCGGGTTTCTGCTGAAATGCCGTTGGCGCACTCGGAAGCGTAGACACCGCCTGCGGCGCTATACCAGGTTACGACTGCTGTCGGCTTATTAGCCTCTACATAGCTTCTGATAGCCTGGGTTTCCGGTTCGGAGAAGGGTCTTGTGCCTCCGCTGACAGTCCTATTCTGCCACGTACCGGAAGCCTTCCAGTCACAGTCGAAGTTGCGGTTGAGGTCTACATTATTGGCGTTGAAGCGGCCAGGAATGGTAGCAGTTACGGAGGAGGGGACATCGGCTGCGGTAAAGCGACCGGCGGTGCCTGCTATTTTATTCAATCCGTCAGGATTCAAAACAGGGATAACGGTTACTTTTACATTGTCAGGTATGACAGCTGGATTTTCTTCCAAGTAGTCCATTAATGCGAAAGCAACAAGGGCTGTATTCCACGAGTAGCCGCCGTGGATGCCACCGACAAAGAGAATATCAGTGTCACCTGTGCCATAGTGGTAGGCTGTGATTTCGCGGTTCTGGACCGACTGGCCGATGACTGTTTCTTTCTCATCTTCTCCACTTGTGTCAGGAGTTGTAGTGGCATTAGTATTCTGGTTTCCTGCCAGGTCTACCTTCTCTGTAGCACTTTTGTTTATAAGATACAGGCCCACTGCTCCGATAACGATGACTCCCAGCACAATAATTATTTTGTTCATAGGGTCCTATTTTAGCACATGTCAGATTTGACTGGTTTATGTATAACGCTCAACACCTTGGAATCGCTCGAGGCGTGTCGACCTGCCAGGTCGACACAGTACACAGCATTCCTCAAGTTAGAGACTGGAGGTATTCGCTCACTATGAGAACGGTAGAGAGGGTTATACTTTTTTGACTACAAGAAACTCTAAGAAGTAACAGGTGAGTTACTCCTCGGCCTTTTTACGGGCTTCTTCGGCTTCCTTCTCCGCCTCTTCAGCCTCTTTCATTGTCTCCCCAGCCGTATCCTCTCTCGCCTTGGCTAATTCTTGCCCGGCTTCACTCTCTCGTTCTTCTGCTTCTTGTCTTTTATCAGGCATATAGCTATATGACGAAATGAAGCCAAGCGCATTACAAAGGCCTGATCTTAACTGCAGCGCAAGAACCGTTCTTGGCCATGTTCGGTTCTTCCGCATGTTCTGAGCGCTATTTTGTCCAACACCGAGTGTTGGACATTACGCCAATGGCTATGACGCTTTAGGCCGGTATCCTTTCAGATAGAAAACTGGATTCTATTTACCGAAGTCCAGTTTTCACAGCTTAATAAATCTAATACCTAAAACACCGTATTTATCCTCATCCTCTTCGGAATAGTATTTATACATATCCTTATACTCCTTACTAACTGCTCCGTCTCGCTCTGGTGGTAGTGCCTCAAATAAATCCTTGAATGAATTAAAGTGTAATAACTCAAGAACCCTAACTGATACTTTCTGACCCTGGTCTGCCATAAGTGAAAAGGTTATTTCGTCTCCAACATTCAAAAGCTGACGCCTTTCATCGTTTAATCGTATCTCAATAGTTTTAGTGCCAGCTTTTATTTGTTCAAAAGGAACTAGATCTAGCTTCATTTCGTGGGTCATAATTTTTCTACAACTTGAAATTCATCCTTAACTATCAAAACCTTGTGAAAATATCTTATCAAACATCTTTTTATAACCCTTCGCATTAGGGTGTGTGCCATCTTCTAGGTCAGATTGAATATCTAAAACACCTCGCATATCTATATAACTAATATCTTCTACGCCAGCAATTTCTTTTAGATAGCTATCATATTTGCTAATGGTCTCATTTCTAAATGCAGGGCTACTGCTAATAGTCTGTTCGTTTACCTCTGTAAGTCCAATGACAATCACTTTTTTAGCCTTTGATTTAGCTTTATCAATTAGCTCTTTTATGTTTTTCTGAAATTGGGTAAATGGGACTTTATTTTCTGTCTGACCTTCTGGAATTTTTGAGTCATTTATACCAATAGCGAGAATTATCAAGTTGGGTTCAATAGAACTAACTTCTGTATCAAATCTTTTTAAAATATCCTGTGTGGTATCACCACAAATACCTCTGTTATAGACTCCGTAGTCTTTATCGTAAAAGTGATTTCGCAATAATCCTACCCAGCCCAAACCTGTAGCGTCTCCGGCTCCGTATGTAATACTATCGCCCCAAGCTCCTATTTCCATAACACAAAATATAGCACGATTTTGGTATTACAGAGCTGCGGGACTTGGAATCTCACTCCTGAGCCCTGCGGGCTCTTTAGAAACCCACGGTTTCTAACGCTCGCTTCACTCACTGTTTTCCTCCACGGGAGAACAAGTGCTCTCCCGACCCCACTCCTGTTCGAATCCAAGTTCGGATCAAGAGTAAAGTTTATAGTGACAAAAGTCACCCAAACTTTACTTGCTGCGGGACTTGGATTCGAACCAAGATACTCGCCTTCAGAGGGCGATGTCCTACCATTAGACGATCCCGCAAT
>JBBDZA010000053.1:0-16459 GCA_040900425.1 Parcubacteria group bacterium | reverse complement strand
AATCTTAGGTTTCAAAACAGGCATTGATCCTTGTTTAACCATAACACGAGAAACCAGCCGGTGAGGGTTCTTACAACATGGTTTATCTCATGCCGAAAAGGAAGTTCAACTCCAAGGACGCCTCCGAGATACCTTGAATGAACGGTCTCCGATTCTGAATGCGCTTTACTTCCCAGGGGTTGGCATGAACGAGCTTTATCCATCAATGCCGTCGGTGAACACTTTTCGCTTCGTTTTAAATAAATACTTCGGGGCCAATCTGGAGATTCTGCCGGATAAGAATTACGTTTACGAAGACGAAGACCACTTCTTTAAGTTTATCGACATTACGGATAGGATCCGTCGATAAAAGTCGGTAGTCATTAGTCTTTAGCCAGTAGAAAGAAAAACCCCGCCGTTGCTTTCGCAAAAGCGGGGAAATCGAACTCAAGCCGTACCCAGATACCGCTCGCGTTCCCAGGGGGAAACATAGAGGCGGAACTCGTCCCACTCGCGCCGTTTCATCCGTAGGAACGCGGTGGCAGTCTTGGCTCCCAGTGCTCCTTGCAGGACCGGATCCTGCTCGAACTCGGCGAGCGCTTCCGCCAGAGTCGCGGGGAGCGTCCCGATATGCAGCTTGGCGAGCCGAGCATCGTCGAAGTGATAGACGTCCTCTTCCACCGGTTGGGGCGGAAGCAGTCGGCGCTCAATCCCGTCCAACCCGGCGGCGAGCATCACCGCAAAGGCCAGATAGGGATTGCAGGAGGGATCAGGGAAGCGCAGCTCGGCCCGGGTGGACTGCTCCCTTCCCGGCGAGTACTGCGGCACCCGGATCAGCGCCGAGCGATTGATCCGCGCCCAGCAGATGTAGACCGGCGCCTCGTAGCCCGGCACCAGCCGCTTGTAGCTGTTGACGGTCGGGGCGACGATCGCCGAAAGGGCCCGGGCGTGCGCCAGCTGGCCGGCGATGAAGTAGTGGGCGAGCAGGCTCAACCCGTACTTCTTGTCCTTTGAGCCATAGAACATGTTCTCGTTGCCCTTGAAAAAGCTCTGGTGGGTGTGCATCCCGGAGCCGTTGATGCCGGCGAGCGGCTTGGGCATAAAGGTCGCCGTCAGCCCCCGCTTCGCCGCCAGCGCCTTGACCGCGTACTTCAGGGTGATGACGTTGTCGGCGGTGGTCAGGGCGTCGGCGTAGCGGATATCGATCTCGTGCTGGCCCGGCGCCACCTCATGATGGGACATTTCGACCTGCATTCCCATCGCTTCGAAGGCGTCCATCAGGTCCATTCGGACCGCGTGGGCTTCGTCCTGGGAGAAATCGAAATATCCGCCGACGTCATGGGTAACCGGTTCAAGGGTGGAGCCGTCCTTGAAGAGGAAAAATTCGACTTCGGAGCCGGTGTTGTAGGCGAAGCCCAACTTCTCGGCCCGCTTCAGCACCTGCTTCAGAATCCCCCGAGGATCCATCGGCAGGGGGCGGCCGTCGGGACGATAGACATCGCAGATGATCCGAGCGATCTTACGGTCCGCCGGTTCCCAAGGCAGAATCCGGTAGGTGTCCGGGTCCGGCCGCAGAAGCATGTCGCTTTCGTGGATTCGAGCGAAGCCCTCGATCGAAGAACCGTCAAACCAGATGCCCTTGTCGAGCGCATTGGCCAAAGCATGGGAAGGGATGGTCACGCTCTTGACCGCGCCTCCCAAATCCGTGAACTGAAGATTGACAGCGCGGACGCCGTCCGTCTTCACCTGCGCCAAAAGTTCTCTCGCCTTCTCGTCCATTGATTCTCCTCCCACCGCATTATGCGGGGCCCCGCCGTTAGGCGGTGGCTTTGGATCGATTGTTAGAGTACTCAATCATATTAAACAACGAGTCAATTTTTGTCATATCACGCCTCTTTCGCTGTTATAATATTGCGGAAATGAAATCTCTCATCGAAAAGATCAAAACCAAAAAAGCCAAGGTGGCCGTGGTCGGATTGGGGTATGTCGGGACGCCGGTGGCAGCGCTCTTTGCCGAGGCGGGATTTGACGTTCTCGGGTTGGATATCCAGGAAGAGAAGATTAAAAAGATTAACCAAGGAATCAATCCGATCGAAGGGAAGGAACCAGGGTTGACGGAGTTGATGGAAAAAGTAGTTAAGGGAAAAAAGTTTCGGGCAACATCGAACCCGTCTGAGTTGCAAAACGCGGATGTGATCTTGGTTTCGGTGGAAACACCGGTGGACGATAAGACCAAACTCCCCAGCTACGTAGCTCTTCGTTCGGCTTTGAAGAATATCGGGAGGAACCTAAAGTCCGGTTCGATGGTAATCATTGAGTCCACAATTGCTCCCAAAACTATGGAAACAGTTGTTCTGCCAATTATTGAGCAAATATCTGATTTGAAGCTAAACAAGGATTTTTTCTTAGTGCACTGTCCCGAGAGATTAATGCCTGGTAAGCTGATTGAAATAATTTGCAATTTTGATCGAGTGGTGGGAGCTTTTGGTGATGATGCCGGCAAGACCGCAGTTGCGTTTTATTCTAATGTTGTTAAGGGAGATCTTGAGGTAACTGATCCGCTGACAGCCGAAATTGTTAAGACCGCTGAAAACACCTATCGGTTTGTTCAGATCGCTTTTGCCAATGAGATCGCGCTTTTGTGTGAGAAGTTGGGGGCGGATGTTTGGAAAGTTAGGGAGTTGATCAACAAGCGTCCGGATCGAAACATGCACAAACCGGGAGCGGGGGTCGGCGGACACTGCCTTCCTAAAGACTACAGTCTCTTAACGGCGGCAGTTAGAGATGTTTCCGAAACTAAGATGATCTCCGCCGCCCGGGAGATAAACGACGGGATGCCCGTCCATGTTGCCCAGCTTTTGATGGATGCGCTGGGAGAGGCAGAGGTGCCCGCGAATAATGGACGGAAGATCGCGGTTTTGGGATACGCGTACTTGGAGAACAGTGATGATACTCGCAACTCTCCCTCGGAGGTTTTGGTGGAAGTACTCAAGAGCTGGGGATTTGAGGTTGCAGTTCATGATCCGTACGTTGGGGAATACAAGGGAGACATTTTTAAAGTCTCCAAGGGAGCCGATGCCGTTGTGATTATGGTGGCTCACGACGAATACCTCAAACTTGATTGGCCGCGGCTGGTTAAACAACTTCGCCACAAGGTAATTGTTGATGGGCGGAATGTCTTGGGTAAAGACAAAATATCTTCGCTCGGTGCGGTCTACCGAGCGGTTGGAGTAGGTGTTTATGACTAAATTTAAATATCGAAATTTAACTTTTTATTTCACGGAAGTCGGTTCGGATACTGTCGTTAAAACCATTAAAAGCGGCCGGTTTTATGAACAGGAAATGCTGCAGTACTTGGAGAAATTTGATTTTGATAACTCCACGATTGTAGATGTCGGTGCCCATATTGGTAATCACTCTATTTATTTTGCAACTTTCACCAATTGCGACAAAGTTTTAGCGATCGAGCCTAACCCGAGAACCTACTCGATCTTGGCGAAGAACATTAAAAATAATAAGTTGGAAAACAGGATAGAAACTTTCAACCTCGCATTAGGAGATAAAGCCGGTAAAGTATCCATTCAGGAAGGGCCTGATGGAAAATTGGGAAGCTCTAGAGTTATTGAGGGGAATGAAATTAAAGTTAGAACACTCGATGCGATTCTTAAGAACAATGGTGTTGTTTCTTTGATTAAGATTGATGTCGAAGGATACGAGGTCAATGTTTTAAGAGGCGCAAAAGATATTTTAAAGAAGCAGTCTCCTCTTCTTGCTGTTGAGGCGCAGACATGGAAGGCGAAAAGAAGTTTAGATAAGATTTTGCACCCTCTGGGTTACCGGGCAGTGCGGGTTTTCAATAGAACGGACACCTATATTTACGTTAAGGATAGGTATCCCTACCCCCCGCTTAATTGGTTGCTAGCTGACGTTTTTTTGAGTTTAGAACGGTTGATTAGAATTATCAGGAGGAATAAATATTTTGAGAAACTAATCAGCTTTAAACCAATCAGGAAACTTATCAGTGTAATTAAACCGCGGTAGTAGAACCCCATCTTATGAAAAAAACACTTTTAATAACTTCTAACTTCTACCCTGAGGAGGGGGGGATCGGGTCGTTTATGAGGATCTATTTTTATTTACCGCGAGAATCTCTGGTAATCCTTGCTCCTAGGAAAGGAGATTTTAAAGAGTTTGATCGCCAGTCCCTGCTTAAGACTATAAGGAGCAGGTGGGTGGGAAGTTCTGAGGGTCTGGGTAGGCTGGTGCGACCGGTCGCTTTGACATTTGAGGTTCTGCTGCTCTTAGCAAGGTTCGGATTTCAAGCGATTCATGTTGCTGATATTAAAAGTATTCCACCGCCACTCTGGGTTGTTTTGGGTTTTACCAGAATTCCGGTTTTATCATTTGTTCATGGCCAAGAACTTGCGATTGCAGGCAAATCTAAAGTAAGAACTGCCCTGAAAAACTCAAAAGTTCTGATCTCAAACAGCCGGTTTACCCGTGATGTTTTAATTAAGGAGTTTAACGTTCCGCCAGAAAAGATTGAGATTATTAATCCGGGGGTTAATCCGGATCTGTTCAAAGCCAAAGTAGATCTTGGGGAGGTTAAGAAGCAATATGATCTTAAAGATAAATTCGTTATTTTGACGGTCTCCAGGCTGATAAAAAGGAAAGGTCACGATACCGTTTTAAAATCTTTAGTCCGACTTAAGCAACAGGGTTTTAAAGAATTTTTCTATCTGATTATCGGCCGAGGACCGAATGAGAATCGTATTAGAGCGAGAGTCAGAGAATTAGGTTTGAATGAGAATGTGGCCTTTGTCGGATACGTTGACAACAAAAGTCTTCCAGATTTCTACCGGGCTTGCGATGTTTTTGTGATGGTTCCGGACATGATCGGCGGCGATTATGAGGGATTCGGGATTGTTTACCTTGAAGCCGGGGCTTTTGGAAAACCCGTGATTGGTTCCCGATCCGGAGGGATACCCGACGCGGTTTACGATGGGAAGACCGGTTTCCTAATTGGTTCCGGAGACGCCTCGGCCTTAACAAATATCCTGACGTCTCTGATTAAGGACCGTCGGTTAGGTGTTAAGATGGGAAAAGCCGGATCAGATAGGGTTAAAGATTTTACCTTTGAGAAGGTAGCGGGAAGGTTCCGATCCATCCTTGATGAGAGGGCATTATGACAACGGAAAAGTTACTTAAAGATTGGTATAACCGGAAATATTCTGCCAAGGGAAAAAGTTCGGGACGCCCTTACGAAGCTTATCCTATCTTTCTAGATTACCTAGAGGTAAAAAAAGGGAAGAGATTGTTGGATGTGGGATGCGGCACAGGATACCTCTTAAAAGAAGCGGACCGGAGAGGATTGGAAACATACGGGGTTGATATTTCTGACGAAGGAGTAAGAATCGCTAAAAAAGTTTCTCCAAATTCCAAGATTTTGACGGGATCGGGGGAGGGGTTGGGGTTTCCTGATAATTTCTTCGATTATGTCACGTGCTTGGGGGCGTTGGAGCATTTCTTAGATCTGGAAAAAGGGTTTGGAGAGATAGTGAGAGTCGCTAAAAAAGGTGCTTTATTGTGCGTGGTTGTACCGAACGTCAATTATTTGTTCTGGATGGGTAAGGAAAGGAGGGGGACTGACCAGCAAGATATTAGTGAGAATTTACTTGCGCTTAATCAATGGAAAAATCTATTTCTCCGAGGAGATTGTAAAGTTGAGAAAATATATCAAGATCGCTGGCTGGTAAATAAGATTAATATCCTTGAATCAATAAACCCAATCATAATTCTAAAGAGGGCGGTTTATAAGTTGATATGGACTTTCCTACCCTTAAACCTTACTTATCAATTTGTTTTTATTTTGAGGAAAAATGATGAAAGAGGACTATCTTAGCAGAATTAAATGTTTAGACTTTTAAATTTCATTTTATCTATTGTTGATCCATCCATACCTAAGAATAAAAGAATAATCGTTTTTTCTGGAAATGGGTTGCGGGGATTGAACGGAAATGTTTTAGCGGTTGTAAATGGATGGCACTCTGTTGAGAGGACAAAGGCTTTTAAATCCTATGTTTTAAGCTGGAAAGGTGAAAATTTCCCAGGGTTTATAACCATAAGCCCAAATACTCTTAAGGGTTTGTGGATACTTCTACGTTCTTACACAGTAATTATCACTCATGGGCCGGCTGATCTTTTTTGGCTCTCTCTTTGCGATCCGAAAAGACGACGGATTATTAATTTATGGCATGGAGGAGGGGCGTTAAAAATGACCGGGACTTGGAATTGGAAGGACTCAGCTTTAATTGTTACTTCGGAATCTGCGCGCAAGATAATTGCGAAATCAACAGGAGAAAACATCAAGAGGGTATTCGTCACTGGTTATCCGAGAACAGATGCGATTGTTAATGATACTCCCGTTTTAAAGAAAAGAGCTTTAGATATTTTGCGCGAGAAAGATCGTGGACAAAAGTGGGTTTTGTATGCCCCTACTCACCGGAAGGGCGTGGGTGGAAAAGAGGAGGGATATTTGCATAGGTTACCCGATTTTTCGATCGGGGATCTGATAAATATCTTAGAAAAGAACAATACGAATTTGATCTTTCGCCCCCACGTGAATGATCAAATTATTGATTTCCCTAAAAACAGAAGGATATTTTATGTACCATTTGAAAAATTAAATGAGATTGAACCTCTGTATGCCCTGGCGGATATACTGGTTACTGACTATTCTTCGGCAGCCTTCGACTTCGTTCTTTTAGATAGGCCGATTTTAGGATTGGCAGGCGACTTCAAAGATTACTCCAAATATCAAGGGTTCCTGGTCGACTATAGATCCTCATTCCCCGGTCCTATTGCCCAAAGTTGGAAACAGTTAAAAAATCTTTTGGAGGCTGCTTTATGTAAACCAACTGATCATGCCGATGTTCGCCGAAGAATTAGGAATAAATTCAATAAATTTGTAGATGGCAAGTCTACAGACCGGGTGATTGATCTAGTCTGTGACTTAAGCATCAAATAATCAGATGCTAAAAGAGTTAATCAAAGTTTTTGGCGAGACAGTTATCTATGGTTTGACGGGTGTTGCCAGCACGTTGGCCTCCGTTTTTTTGGTTCCCTTTTATACCCGAGTTCTTACACCTGAAGAGTACGGTATTTCGGCCCTGATTGGAACGCTTTTTACGATCATGGTAGCGGTTGCAAATATGGGAATGGGGTCCGCAATTTTCCGTACTTACTTCAGAGCAAAAGAGAAGGAGAGACCGGTCGTCGCCGGTACCTCTCTGATCTCCCAAACGTTCTTCCCGTTTGTGATCTCCGCCCTTTTATTTATCTTGGCCAATTTAATCAGCCGAATGCTTTTCGGAATCGGGTCTCAGGCTTACCTTATCCAATTGGCATCAGTTGCGTTGTTTTTTAACGCCGGGATTGTTGTTCCATTGGCACTCTTGCGGGCGGCAGGGAAGCCGGCTAATTACGTAAGTATCAATCTGGTAAAACTTTTTTTGACAATCATTATTTCGATTATCTTAGTGGTAAATTTGCGTTTTGGCCTTTTAGGTGTTTATTGGGCAAACCTGATTGGGGCAGTGGCGGGATACATTATGGGGATGTGGTATTGCATTCGGGGGGTAAGGCTTGTTTTTTCCAAGTCTTGGTTTATTGAGATGACTAGGTTTGGGCTACCGTTAGTTCCGGCTGGATTGGCAATGTGGGTAATTAATTCTTCCGACCGCTACTTCTTAAATGCCTTCGCCAGCACTGCGGATGTCGGTATTTACAACGTGGGATATAAAGTTGGTTCTTTAGTTACGTTGGTGGTCAGTGCGGTCCAGTTAGCTTACTCCAGATTCATGTTTTCCATTTACAACGATAGGAAAGACGCAAAATATTTTTTTAAAAAGATTAGTACCTACTTTTTCTTGGTAATTTTCACATTTGCACTTGCCATTTCTATATTTTCTAAGGAGGTTATCCAGATTTTTACCGGTTCAGCTTTCCACAGCGCCTACATAGTTATCCCGCTAGTTTCTTTGTCTTACGTTGCCTACGGTCTTTATTTTAATTTCACGACCGGCGTTTACGTAGTTGGTAAATCCTACTTTTCGGCGATTTCAGCCGCGATCGCCGGCGTTTCAAATTTGGTTTTGAACTATTTTCTGATCTCCAGGTTTGGAATGATCGGGGCGGCCGTTTCCACCCTCGCTTCGTTTATCATATTGGCTGCTGTTCAGCTCAAATTTTCCCAGAGCATCTATAAGATTCCATTCGAGTTTAAAAGACTTTTAATTGTTCTAATGGTCGGCGGAGGGTTAATTTACGCTTCTACTTTAGTCAGTTTCTCACTCCTTCTCTCAATTGTAATTAAATCTTTGCTGCTGCTATCGTTTCCGATTCTACTCCATATCCTCGGGTTCTTTGACGAAAGGGAGATTAAAAAGATAGTCAGAATATGGGAGATCGCTAAGAGCGCCAGGTTTCGCCCGGCTGCGGTCTTAGATAGTATTCGGCAGGAATTGATTACTTAATAAGATGGAGACTTCCGATAAAGACCGAATTAATTTTATTAGCACGATTATTCCGGTCTATAACGATCCGATTGGGATAAAAGTGACTCTGGATTCTTTGATAAAACAGGATTACCCCCGTGATCGATTTGAGCTTTTGGTGATTGACAATAACTCCTCCGACAATACTAGGGAGATTGTGTCCGAATACGTTAAAAAATACGCCGGAAAAGTATTTCTTTTGGTTGAAGGTAAAATTCAGAGCTCTTACGCCGCTCGGAACCGAGGAATCCGCGCTGCTCGGGGGGAGCACCTCGCTTTTCTTGACTCCGACATGTGGGCTGATCGGAATTGGTTTAAGATTATCGCCAAATCGTTCGAGGATCCTAAGATTGGATATGTAGGTTTCAATATCAGAATTCACCCGAGCGGCAAGTCGTTGGTTGGCCTGTACAACGCGCTTACTGGGTTCCCCATCGGGACCTACATGAAGGAAAGCCATTTTGCCGGGGCGGGCTGTATTGCCGTGAGGAGATCGGCTTTCAAAAAAATTGGCTTGTTTGACTATCGAATGATTTCCGGAGGTGATGCCGAATTCGGTGATCGCTGTTGGCGGGGCAACGTGGGACAGTCTTTTAATGATGATTATTTGCTTCATCATCCAGCGCGGGAGTCCTTCCGGTCCCTGATGAAAAAAGAGTTTAGGGTCGGGAGGGGCCAGAGGCAACTAGCCGATCGTTATCCCAAAAGATTTGGGAACAACAGAAGTGCTCTTGGGAGTATCAATCTTTTCCTTCCCCCAAACCCGGTCGAATTGGCGAGGAAGATCCGGAAATCCAAATTGAGAAAAGTTTCTTTACGTGATTTTCTTGTTTACTATCTCATTGGATTAAGCTCCAAATTTTCTAGAAATCTTGGACACTCATACGAAGGATTCAGCCAGCGATGATGAAAGAAGATAGTGTCGGTAGAAAACACAGGATTCTGTTCTTGATCAGCCGCGAGAACATTCTTGAGCCGGGAGTTCTCAAGAGCCAGGTTTTTGATCTGCTGGGACGTGTTTTGAAAGAGGATAAAAACACCGAGATCTTGGTATTAAACCTCCCCTCCCTGCACAGCTTCTTGAAGAATTTATCAAAGCGGCGCGCATTCAAGAGCTACACTAAGAAGATGGGAATCAGGATTGTTTCTGTCCCGATCCTTCCAATCGGCCGGTCCGCCATGCCGGTCTGGGCGGTCCCATTTTTCCTCGCCCAAGCCGCCCCCGTGGTTTTGTTTTTCGCTCTCAAATACCGGATAAATATTATCCACGCCCGTTCATACTTGTCATCCCTGGCGGTCTATTTTTTGAAAAAAATGGGACTGAAAGCCAAGGTTGTCTTTGATATGCGGGCTCCCTACCTTTTAGAGGGAGTAGTCTATCGGCGTTGGGTTGATCCGGATCCTAATTATCGTTTTTGGGAAAAGGCAGAGAGGAAAATGTTCTCGTCTGCCGATGCGGTGGTTTCCCAAGCAACCGGGATGGTTGATTACGTAAAAAGAATTTCCCCTTCCGCTCGAGTCTTCTACATCCCGAATTGCGTCGATACTGATAAATACTTGATTGGACATGAGGAGAGGGAGGCGGGGAGAAAGAGGTTGGGGATCGGGGATAGATTTGCCCTTGTTTACTCAGGCAGTTTCGGGGGGTTGCATCCTCCAAGTTTTATCGCTCGGCTTTATTTTGAGTTCCGTAAACATTTGCCTGATCCTTATTTTTTGGTCGTTACCCATTCCAATCCGGTCTCGATTTCGGGGAAATTGGCCGGTTTGGGGATTTCCCAATCCGAATTTAAAGTCCTTCACCATCCTCCTAATCTGGAGAAGGTTATTTCCTTGGGGGACGTTGGGGTTGGGGCGATGGGGGGAGAAATTCCCACGACTCCGCTGGTTCTGAGCGTAAAGGTGGCGGAGTATCTGGCTGCTGGCCTTCCGGTGATTTCTTCCGAAGAAATGCGAAGCGTTGCTGAGTTGGTAGAAAAAGAGAAATGTGGGGTAGCCATCAAACTTTTTGACCAGAAAGATATTCGAGTTAAAATGCAGAAGCTGGTCAGAGAGCACGAAGAGATGCGTAAAAATGCGCTTCGGGTGGCTCGGAAATATTTCTCGGTCAAAGTTTGTGCAAAAAAATACTTGAAGATTTATGACGAAATTGTTTCCAAAAGTAAATCTTAATAATTTAGGCTTACCATTATTTTTAAGTTAAAATACTTTTAATCTTATGTATAAAAATATCGTGATAATTTTGGCAGCGGGCCGTGGTCTCAGGTTTGAAAACGAAACTCCGAAGGCATTTGTCAAAATATCAGGGCGTCCGGTACTGTCCCATACGCTTCAAAAATTTGATCAGCACAAAGAAATCGACGGGATTATTATCGTTACGCAATCTCCGCTATTAAAGTTGTGCGAAGACTTGATTCTAGAAGAAGGTTTTAAGAAGGTCCTGAAAATAATCCCGGGGGGAGAGGCTCGGCAAGATTCTACTTGGGCCGGACTAAAAGCATGCGCTGAATTTAATCCTAAGAACGTTCTTGTCCACGACGCTGTTAGGCCTTTCATTTCACCTCGAATTATCTCCGCCGTTATCAAGGCTTTGGGTAAATTTTCAGCAGTTGATGTGGCCATCCCTACTCCAGACACGTTAATCAAGGTTGACTCCCGTAAAGTTATTCGGGATATTCCGGAGAGAAAGTACATTTTGCGGGGCCAGACTCCGCAAGGTTTCCATTTCCAGACTTTAATGAAGGCCCACGAATTATCTAGGAAAGAACATTTCAAAGACGTTACTGACGATTGCGGCTTAGTGCTGAAATATAAACTTGGAGATATTCTTGTAGTTGATGGAGAAGATGGCAATATCAAAATAACTTATCCGCTCGATATCCATATAGCAGATAAGATTTTCCAAGTTGGTAGCGTTAACTCACAGGAACTTGGGGGTGTCGCCTTGAAACTGAGGGGGAAAAACATCTTAATTTTCGGTCAAAGCAGCGGAATCGGCAAAGAGATTTACGAAATATGTAAGAGCTCCAAAGCGAATGTGGTGGGGTACTCATCCTCAACCGCCGATATAACCGATTACCATAAGGTTCGCGAAGTTTTAGACGAGTTTGTTAAAAATTTTGGAAAGATAGATATTCTAATTTCTACTGCCGCAATTCTTAAAAGAGGTAACCTTGTCGAATCGAACTTTAGTGATATCGATCGGCAAATTTCGGTTAATTACATCTCACAAGTTAATTTGGTTCGCGAAGCGTTTCCGCTCATGATTTCGGGAGGGTCAATTGCTTTATTCGCCTCTAGTTCTTATACGCGAGGGAGAGGAACATACTCCATATACTCGTCTACAAAAGCGGCTATCGTCAATTTTGTTCAAGCAGTTTCGGAGGAGTTTGCAAAAGACAAGATCCGGATTAACGTTATTTGTCCTGATCGCACCAACACGAGAATGCGCTGGCGTAATTTTGGCAAGGAGCCCCTTAAATATTTGTTGGATCCCAAGATTGTGGCTGAGATTACCTTAAAAGCATGTTTGAGCGACTTCACTGGACAGGTTATTAATATAAGAAATGAAAACTACTAAATTGGCAAAATATACTTCGAGTCTAAATACGCGCCAAAAATACTTGAAAACTTACAACGAGGTTGTTTGCGATGATTAGACGTTTATTGGTGCGGGTCACTCCTAAATTTATTAGAGAATTTATTAGAAAAGTTATATTTTTTATTGAAAGAGTTTTATCCGAGGTCCGATTTATAATTACGAACTTTGATAATTGGTTTACGACAATTTTTTATCGGTTTGGCTTACTTTGGAGCAACAATGTCGTTTGTGCTCTTAAAGATGGGTTTATCTTTAAAATTGGTAACTCCAGAAATGCTCGGATCTTTGTCCTCACAGTAAGGGAAATTTTGAAGCAAGACATTTATCGGTTGTCTGATTTGGCAAATTTATCGCCTAAAATTTTTGTAGATATCGGGGCGCACTTCGGGGTATTTTCGATTGAAGCAGCAAAACTTTTTCCAAACGCATCTGTCTATAGTTTTGAGCCTGATCCGGAGAACTTTTATCTCCTTAAACAGAATATTAAGCTGAATAACCTGGAAAAACGAGTAATTCCGGAAAACTTCGCAATTTCTTCTAGGAGAGGAATTCTTAAATTTTTTAGAAATAACATCTCCTCTTTACGTAATTCTCTTTATAAAGCTCCGGATCAGGGTGATTACGCTGAGGTTAGAACTGCCTCAATCACACTGTCTGATGCGTTTCACAAAAATAAAATCGAACATTGCGATCTTCTTAAATTAGATTGCGAAGGTGCTGAATTCGAAATTCTTCTAGGTTCCTCTCGATCGACCTTTCTTAAAATTGATAGAGTTGCGGTGGAATACCATGATCATACAACCAAATATACCCATAGAGATATTATTAATTTCCTTGAAAATAATGGTTTTAAGGTTTCGCACCAACCATCTCGTGGTGGGCGTGGTATTTTAAACGCTGTTAAAATATTCAAGTAACTTACGACTTTTTTAATTAAATCAAATCTCCCGTGCTAAAATTTCAGAGTGTTTAGCAGAATAAACTTTAAAAAGTGGGGGATCCTATCCTTTCTGATTTTCTTCATTTTCACGCCTCTTTTTCCCAAGGTCCAAGTAGGGGAAGGGATTTTTGTGGAACCGCTACTGCCATTTCTCGTTTTTGGTTTAGTTTCGATTGTGGCCGGTTTATGGATAAAGAACGGCCGTGAGAAATTCACCGCCGTTTTGAAAGATTTTCTGATTCCTAACAAAATCGCCCTCTTCTACTATTTTCTAATGGCGGTCCTTTTCGTTTCCTATTTCTACGGGTTGGTACTGACCGGCAATTCTTCTTGGGACGACCTATTGCACCTAATCAAGTTCACGCTGTATTTCCTACCCTTTCCGCTGGCGCTCTATTTTGGCCGGTTGGGGGGAAATAATCTCATCCGCCGGGTTTTACAGCTCGTGATTTTAGTAGGGGTGGTTGTCGCCCTGGTTTCTCTTTTCCGGATCTGGGAGTTCACCAAATCGGGAGGATCAATTGACTTTTGGGTTTACGATATCCGCAACCGCAGCGTCGGATTTTTAAGCCAATTCATTGATCTCAAGAATTGGACAATCGAATTTACCGGAAAGGCGGCACACGCCACCTTTGGCCTCTACGTTTCGGTGGTTCTGGCGGTATGCCTGGCTTTAATCACTACTGTCCGAAGGTTTTCGGCGCGCTGGTTTGGTTACTTTTTTGCGTCAGCAATTATTTTCTATTCCGGAATTTTGTACACTCTTTCCCGCGGCGCAATTGTTACCGGTATTGGTGTTTTTACGGCTTGGTTTGTTTGGCTTCTGAAGGAGAAACGAATCAAAACTGTAGCGTTCTTCTCGGGGACTTTGGTTGTGGTTAGTCTTATTCTTATCCAGCTTAACCCCCAGGTCTACAGCAAATTCTTTTCCACCATCAGCATTCAGGATGATGCCGTCAAACCGGATTCGACGACTGTAACCGTGGATGCTTCGACTCTGGGCCGGTTTGAGCGCTGGGGAAAAATATTTGATCTGTTCAAGGAAAAACCGTATTTTGCGGTTTTCGGGGTGGGCTACAACCAGCACAATCTTGATAAATTCACGGGAGTTAGCCTGACCCACAGCTTATTCCTGGATCTTTGGGTTCGGGGAGGATTGGCGGCGTTGGGATTGGTGATCGCTATCTGGGGGCTGTTGTTTAAGAAAATCTTTGATTTCCTGCGTTCCAAGAGTAAGGAGATTCAGGTTTTTGGGTTTGTGCTGGGCGGGTTTTTGGCCGGTTGGCTGCTGGACAATCTTATCTCCGGCGAACAGTTTTTCTCCGATGCCCCCATGATTGCTTTTTGGGGGGTGCTTGGACTGATAACTGCGTTATCAGAATTAAAAAGTAAAAAGGATAAAGTAAAAGTTTTAATTGCACTGACGAGCATGCAAGTCGGCGGAGCGCCACAGGTAGTATTCGACTTACTGTCGAATTTGAGTAAGAGTAAGAGTAGAGATGGGGAAAAATTCGAATTCGTGGTGGCGGGGCCACCCGGAATCTTCCTGCAGAAGTTTCGGAAACTTGGCTATAAGGTTTATTCGGTTAGGTTGGACAAAATTTCTCTCAGGAGCTTTAATAATTTCCTTGAAGTGGCTCGAAAGGAACAGGTGGATCTGATCAACTCCCACGGCAAGGGGGCGGGGATTTACGCGCGAAAAGTCGGTTTTATCTTAGGCGTTCCGGTTGTTCAGACTTTCCACGGGCTGCACTACCGCTATAGAAATCCGCTGGTGCGATTTTTCTATCTTTGGCTGGAGCGTTTTCTAACCTTGTTTACCAAACTGGTGGTGAATGTTTCACCTAGCCAGGAGCGGGAGGGCCTGTCTTTGAAAGTTTTTCCGAAATCAAAGTCACGAATAGTAGTTAATGGGATTGAGCCGGTTAAAGTGCGAGGCACGAAATCTGAAATTAGAAAGGAGTTGGGGATTGGGTCGAAAGACTTTGTTGTGGCGATGGTGGCGCGGTTCGACAAGGTTAAGGGCCACGAGCGTTTTATCAAGATCTTGCCGGAGATTATTAAAAACGTGCCTAACCTCAAAGTTATCTTTGTGGGAGGCGGGGAGGGGTTAGTAATAGCAAGAGGAAAAGTAAGAGAACTGAGACTCCAAGATACGGTGCAATTCTTGGGAGAGAGAGAAGATGTGCCGCAGATCTTGAAAGCGAGCGATTCGCTGGTTTTACCTTCCTTCCATGAAGGAATGCCGCTGGCGGTGCTGGAAGCGATGGCCGCCGGCTTGCCGGTGATCGGATCCAATGTGGTTGGGATCCGGGACTTGGTTCGGAACGGCGAGACCGGTTTTTTGGCCGATTTCGATCACCCGGCCCAAGTGGTCGGGGCTTTTTCCCGGCTGGCCAAATCTCCCGCCCTTCGGCGCCGGATGGGGGAGAGTGGCCGGCGGTTCGTCGCTGAGCACTTCTCGATGGAGAAGTTTATCCGCAAGACGCTCGCTGTCTACAGCGAAGCGATATCCTCACATCCTTAAGAATGTGTTGTCCTTCGCTTCGCTCAGGTTGCAATTCGCGATGGCGAATACAGGGTGTTAATTTTAGAATTTCTTCCCAATTGATAGAATTGGGAAGCTATGCGCATCGGAATTGACGCCCGGCTTTGGGGATCCTCCTACGGGCGGGGAGTGGGCAGATACGTCCAAAATCTGGTTGAGAATCTTGAAAGAGTTGACCACAAGAACCAGTACTTTATTTTTCTAAGGGAAAAAGGTTTCAGCGTTTACCATCCCGAAAACAAAAACTTCCACCCGGTCCTAGCCGACGTCCCCTGGTACGGCGCGCAGGAGCAGGTGGTGATGCCGGGAATATTTTCGGCCTCAAACCTCGATCTCCTGCACGTCCCCCACTTCAACGCCCCGCTTTTGTACGGGGGAAAAATGGTGGTGACGATCCATGATCTGACGATGCTTAAGTTCGGGGGGAAGGAAACTTCTACCCTCCCGTTACCGCTTTTCTACGCCAAGCGGGTGGGTTTGCGGATGATAACCGAGAGCGCCGTCCGCCGGGCGGCAGCAGTGATTACGCCCTCGAAGTTTGTCAAGGACGATCTCGTTAAGACCTTCAATCTCCCCCAGAAGAAGATCTTCGTGACTTACGAGGCCGGCCTGTTGTCCGGGAAGGGAAGAACAGAGAGGGAGAGGGAGGTCGAGAACGTTCTGGGGAAGTATCGAATTACCAAGCCCTATTTCCTCTACGTCGGGTCTTTTTATCCCCATAAAAACGTGGAACGGCTGATCGAGGCGGTTAAGATCCTCAACGAGAAGCGGAAAAAGCCCATACAGCTGGTCCTAGCCGGCGGCAAGGACGCCTTCCTCGAGAAAGTGGTCCGCCG
>JBBDZA010000052.1:0-2385 GCA_040900425.1 Parcubacteria group bacterium | reverse complement strand
TCCGTACACTATGGCTCCGGTTCTCTAAGTACTAAGAGAAGAGAAGTGAAAGTGGACTTAAGCGCCGGCAGGGACAGACTGGGTTCGGTAGGCAGTCCGCTCGAGTTTAAGGTGGAGAGTGATGTCGAGTACGCCCGCAACAGCATTTTTAAATGGAATTTTGGAGACGGGGTGGAGAAAATAGGAGATGTATTGAATCACACTTACGAATATCCAGGAGAATATGCAGTGGTGCTCAATGTTTCCCTTTCCCAGGGAAAAGCCGTGGCACGGCTAAATGTTAAGATTATTGAACCTGAGATTCTCATTACTCTAGCCACGGCGGACAGAGTGGAAATTAAAAATGACTCACAATATGAGGTGAGCTTGTTTGGCAGAGCTTTGGTATCTGGGGGAAAAATTTTTGCATTTCCGCAAGATACTATTATTAAAGCAGGGCAGAAAATTTCTTTCAGCTCCCCCGCGACCGGCATCGCCCCGACAGCGATAGGTGATGTTTCTCTTGTAGTCGTAGGTACGGAAGTAAAACCTCAGCAGATTATGGTAAAAATATCAGAGCAGAAAGCAGAACAGATCGCCTCCATTCAGACTAAGATTAGAGAATTACAGCAGAGATTGGCAGTCGCGGTCGAGCGGGAAAATCATAACAGGGCTACCTCGAATATGGTGATACAACCTGCAGAGGAAGAAGAACTCAAGGAATCTCCCCAAACAGCCTTGGTTCTGGATGCTGTCCAGGAATCAAGAGACACAGTCAGCTGGCTGAAGACTATTCAAAGATTTTTCTTAAGAACACGGTAATAAAATGAAAAAATTAATCCTCATTTTTACTGCACAGTTTCTACTGTCAAGTGTAGTTTTTGCTGAGACCATAATTTCTCCTTCTGACGACTCTATAATTGCAGATACCGTTTGGACCGCATCCGAGAGCCCTTATTTTGTTAATAGGCATGTTTATATACCGGAAGGAGTTACTCTCACTATAGAAGCAGGAGCAGAGATATTGATGCAGAACGGTCGCAAGTTCGATGTCTTCGGCAGTCTAAATGTTTTAGGCACGGAAGCAAACAAAGTGAACATTACTGCGCAAGATGAAGAGTTGATAGTAGATGAAACCTCATCTTCCCTCCGATGGGGTGGCATAGTTTTTTATGAAGGTTCGAAAGGGGTACTGGAGCATGCCGATATTAGATACGCGGGACCAAACTCCGTTTTTCCCCAACCGGGCGGGCCGGCGATTTATAATATTGGTGGCGAGGTAAGCGTAAAAAATTCGAATATAAGTAAGATTCACCAGCTCGCTATGTATCTCAAGTCTGGTACCACTACAGTCGAAAATACGGTAGTGGATGAGAGTGCAGTAGGAATAGTTGCTGAAAACGGGAGTCTAGTTATACGTAATTCCACAATATCAAATGTAAAAGAGGCACCTTTACATGTTTCTGTCGGTGTTACGTCATTTGTGTCTCATAATAATTTTTTTAAAAACAATAATGATTATGTAGTGCTTGATATTGCAACTGATTTTGATCTTCAGAATAACATTTTCGAAAATAACTATTTTAATCACTGGGTGATTGGAGGTTCTATTAGTCATGGTAAGACCAGGACATTGGGGCCTATAGATCAAAGGCCAGTTATTGTTAGCGGTATTATAGTAGAGGAAGGCGGGATTCTGAATATTGAACCAGGGACTATTTTGAAAGTTTTAGGGGGCAACCATCTTGCTTCGAGAGGAGGAAAAATGTTTGTAAATGGAACAGAAGAACAACCCGTTATCTTGACTACTGTTCTGGATGATTCTGTCGGAGGCAGCGTAGGTAATGCGGAGTTGCCGACACATTTCCAGTGGATGCGTGCTCATGCTGGAATTGTTGCGGAGAATGGGGGGGAGATATCGGTCTCAAATATGTGGATTAAGAATGCAGGTGCGGGCTGGCTTCTAGACCCATTTAATACTGCATTTTCAGCCATTCTTAATAATGGGGGCGTTATCAACGGTAATAATATAGAAATATTTGATACATCTCATGACTCAGCTATTCAGCATCATATTGGTACGACAACGCTAAGTAGTATTTCGGTGGATGGTGGGTTTAATAATGTTGTCAAATATAATGAAGGGTATTTAAAGATTGAAAATTCAAATCTACATCCTACATATACCAACTACTCGTTAATTAATCAAAATAATTTCGGTATTCCAGATGTTCGTAATAACTGGTGGGGTACTCCGGAAGGACCGCATCATGAATCTGAAAATTCTCTTGGTACAGCTCCAAGTATAGTGGGCAATGCTCTTTTTGCGCCATGGCTAGGTCAGCCGCCAACTGCTACTAGCTCTCCTGGTCACAATCCGGTAATTATCGTACCGGGGATTATGGG
>JBBDZA010000051.1:0-2434 GCA_040900425.1 Parcubacteria group bacterium | reverse complement strand
ATACTTTACAAGGGATGACGAGGCAAGGCCTCGACCAAGGAGTTTACTTCTTCCAGAAGCCGTGGGCGAAGGTGGCGAGAGTAAGACCGAAGTCGCGGACTCCCACCGGGTTAAAACCGATTGCGAGAGTGATGATGCCCAGATGAACGCCGAGAATAATGGAAACCCATTTAGACCAGACACCGATGGCCAAGAGAGCCGCAAAGACCAATTCAAAGGTCGCGTTAATATAGACAACTGTTATCGGCTCAAGGAAAGAGATGACTGTCCATCCTGGTACAACGCCAGACCACATGCTCGGATTTAGGAGCTGGGAGATGCCGAAATAAACATAGACAATCACCAGACCTAAGCGGAGCAATAGAAGGCCGGGATTGGTATAAATTAAATTCATAAAATTTATTTTATATTATTGGACATTATTTGGCTTTTCTTCCGAGGTCGTAGACTTTACGCTTCATGCGTTCGCGGCGCCACAGGCCGAAGTGTTTCAAATAGCCGAATTTATAAACCCGTATGGGAGAAAAGCCGGCAAACCATAAAATACCCTTGCGCAGTTCATTGGTCGTGTCGCCGAAAACCAGACGCTGAACGATAGGCGCAGTGTCGGAAGTTATAACCATAGTGGCGCTTCGGCCCTTCAAAAGCCTCTTCCACATATAACCCTCATCGGGAAATTTGTAAGCAAAACCTGATAACCACACCCGGTCGATGAGACCTTTGAGAAGTGCCGGCATGGTAGACCACCATGACGGGTAGAAAACAATAAAGTGTTCAGCCCAGCGCATATTTTCCTGAAAGGCTTTCAGGTCCGGTTCCAATTCCTGAACCTCTTTGTAACCAAGATGGAGAATGGGGTCGAAAACCATATCCCCTATGTTCTGGCGCCGCACTTCGTGCCCAGCCTCTTCGGCTCCTCGCTCGTAAACGCTCGCAAGCGTGCCGTTGAGAGTATCCTTGTCGGGATGGCCAAGGAGAATAAAAATCTTTTTCTTTTTGGGGGCGAATCCGAACATTTTCTATCTCATTAATTTCTGCAGTTCCGCTTGGTGTTCCCGCATCACTACCATGGTAGCGGCCATTTCACTCTGGCCGGCCTTAACCCTCTTTTGCACTTCTTCACCTATCTTCTTGAAGAAATCCGGATTCTTCTCCATAAGATCCAGAAGCGCCTGGCGCTCGGCTTCAGGCACGTCTTTCATCTTCGCTTTCAGCGCTTGTTTTAAGAGGAAGTTCTTGAAAATACCCATAGTTCTCTTACTGCTTCTTATCTTTCTTTGGTTTCTTTTTCTCTTTTCTCCTTGCGTTATTACCTTTGGCCATAAATTTTCTCAATAATTTATAATATCTATAGTATAGCAATAAAGGGTCATTCAATTCTACAGAGAGTTCGGAGTGAAGCCACATCCGTATCGGATAAAACACCGACTTCTCCCTGGTTCAAGTGGTACATCATAGCTTCGGGGTCATCGATGTGCTCCAGACCGAGAGCGTGGCCAAGCTCATGCGCTAGAATCCTCACTAGCTTATCCCGACTGCTGAATTCATAAATATCGATACCCTGTTCGTCACCGTTGTGGTAATACAGGCCCCCGGTAAACGTCTCGCCGCGCGAGGCGCCGATAGTGTTGTAAGTTTCTGCGTCGAGGTTGAGAGACCTAGCCAAGCGGTTGAGCCTTCCTACGAGCACATTGATTTCTCTTGAGAGTTCATTAAGCCGGGCTTCCAATATTCGCAATCGAGACATATCGGCTTCCAGGCTGATTCTTTGCGCTTCCAACTCCTCCAATTGCGCCCGCGAATTTCTTGGACTGTTATTCCATAATTCAACTTGCTCCTGGTAAGCATTGTTCTTTTCGTTAAATGTCTCGACACGAGTTTCGTAGTCACTTTTTACTCTCTCATATTCGGCCTTCAATCCGTTATATTGAGTCTGAAGAGAACGGTAGAGAGCCTCGTCTTCTTCCACCGTTTCCTCGAGCTCGGAGAGAGTACTAGTCACTTCCTGACGATAATCAAAGACAAGATTAACTGCCATTTCCCCGTTCTCCGGTGCGTAAACAAAAAGTTCTTTGCCGATAGCCTCTTCCCAAATGGCTTCGGCCTGGCTCAAGGCATCGATAAAATATTCTCGTGAGATGCCAAATCTTGTGTCGAAAGTTCCGATAGTATAGCCGATCGGCTTCGAACACGATTGAAAAGAGTATGGAAAACTAGGGAAACCATCCTGCAGAAAAACCGTGGCTAATAAAAGCATCACGCCCAGAGCAAGCGGCCAAAATTTTTTGAAGCTCATGGATAGTGTAGGAGAGAATCAGCTTCCGGTATATTTTATCATTTTTAGTTCCTTGTAGCGAAAGCAGGACCGGACATGGTCATTAACCATCCCCACTGCCTGCATGTGAGCGTAGACAACAGTGGGACCGAGGAATTT
>JBBDZA010000050.1:13819-17164 GCA_040900425.1 Parcubacteria group bacterium | reverse complement strand
GGTAAAAAAATCTTTTTCCGAAAAATGTGTGAAAAACTTTTTGGAAATATTATTTATCGAAATGATGGCCGAATCCACATTAGGCATGGGGGCAAATGACCCCGCTTTGACAGTTTCTACATAAGTGGGCAAACCGTAAGCTTTAACTGAAATAGAAAGAATGCTTTCTTTGTTATCGTTTGCGATAATTCTTTTGGCCACTTCTTTTTGGACAAGAAGCACCATCTTTTCCGGTTGAGGTTCGGCTTCCAGGAATTTTTTAAATACCGCGCCGGTGATATTGTAGGGAATGTTGGCTATGAGCTTGTAGCTTTTAGCTTCTAACTTGCAGTTTCTTGGTTCAAAATTGAGAATGTCATCATGTACCAGCTTGAGCCGGCCACTCCCGATTTCTTTTTCAAATTTTTGTTCCAGCAATATAAAGAGTTTGTCATCTTTTTCCACGGCGATTACTTTTGCGCCGGCTTCAAGAAGTCTTTCTGTGAGGGCTCCGGTTCCCGGCCCTATTTCCACCACTGTTTCACCAGCCATAATCTGGCCGGTTTCTATAATTGTCCGCAAGGCCTTCTCACTTTTCAAAAAATGCTGCCCCAGCGATTTCTTCGCTATCATCTTGTATATATTAACTCTATTCCATCGTCTTCCAATTCTTTTATCAATCCTTTTCTTAAGATGATATCCCTGAGTGTGTCTTCAGCGAATTTTCGGTAACTTCCCGTGTTCTTAAATTGATCTAGAATTATCTCTTTTTTGCAAAACCCAGCGTCAATGCTGTTGTTTTCCATCATGTATTCATCCCAACTTGTTCTGCTCAACGTGGACCCTCGGTGTCCACGTCCGTGCGCTCTGTCGTTTAAATTTATGTAAGCACTTAGATGAAGAAGATATTCATTAGAATCTATAACTTTTGCTTTAAACTTTCCCTGAAATAGGGCTCCGGATCTTTTGTATTTAGTATTAAAGTACTTTGCATAGCCCATTCCAATTTTGTGCATAAACTTTTCGATACCTTTGTCGGAGGCCTGTCCTAGAATGAAATGAAAGTGATTCGGGTTTACGCAATAGGCCACGAAATCAACCAACTTCGGACCCGTGGACACTCGGTGTCCACGTCCTATTTCACCTATCACTTTAGGGGTATTAAATTGCTTCATTCCTTCAAAGAATCGATCCATATCTTGCTCGTCAACAAAGATATTCTTCTTGTCTACAGCCTTATTATATATATGGTAAAACTCTTTCTCAACGAAGGAAATATTTCTCATTAATAAAATTATACACCCGTGGACACCGAGTGTCCACGGCGGGGTCACATGGGTGTTACGTGATTAAAATTTGATATTGAGTAGGGGTTTTCGGGTGAAAGTGTACTCGTCGAAACTTTCTTCTTCCACCAGTGTCTCGGGGATGTCGAAAATAAATTCAGAGGGTATGTTTATCTGTCTTCGGCCGAAGAGAGTGCGCGTTTCCGCATGTGACAAAATCACTTTTTGGCGCGCTCGGGTCAAGGCTACATAAAAGAGGCGCCTCTCCTCCTCCTTTTCTTCAGGAGTGACATTTTCCTCATTGGCTCTTTGGTGCGGGAAGAGTCCTTCTTCTAGTCCGGCGATGAATACCACGTCAAATTCCAGACCTTTGGAGGCGTGGACTGTCATCAAACGCACCGACGGTTCTTCATCTCGCATTTCATCTTGGTCACTTTGGAGAGCGGCATCAGAGAGAAAATTTAAAATCCCCTCTTCCGGTTCCAGAGTATCGTAGCGAGAGGCGAAGTTTGCGAGCTCGTAGGCGTTTTCAAGTCGCGCTCTACCGTCATCTCCGGCCTCTTTCCATTCTTTCTCCATGCCGGAAGCGCGGATGATGAAAGAAATCGTTTCGCTCGGCTTATTTTGCTTGGCAGTTTCTGCTATTTCCTCCAAAAGCTTCCTGAAGCTTCTAAGTTTCGTCTTCATGGCCGGTGGAAGTGTTGCTTCATCTCCGGCAAATATCTTCAAGATGGTTGTCTTACCTATGCCACGGGCCGGCACATTCATAATCCGTTTCAAATCCGAGAGACACTCCGGGTTAAGGGCGGCACGCAGATACGAGACTATATCTTTAACCTCTTTTCGCTCGAAGAAGCGCGTGCCCAGAAGCTGGTATGGGATTCCCCGCTTCATGAAAGCTTCTTCAAGCACTCGCGACTGGAAATTGGCCCTGTAGAGCAGCGCTATTTCACCGGGCGAGAGGCCCTCTTTTATGAGGTCGAATGCTCTACTTGCAATAAATTCGGCTTCCCCGACTTCATCAAAGGCCCCGAAGAGGCCTATTTTTTCGCCGGAGCCGTTACTGGTAAAAAGATTTTTTTTGAGCCTGATTTTATTCTTTTCTATCACTCTATTGGCCGCTTCTAAAATATTTTTGGTGGAACGATAATTTTCTTCGAGCGTTATGATATTGGCATCCGGATAATCTTTTTCAAAATCCATGATGTTTTTAATATCGGCGCCGCGCCAGGAATAAATATTCTGGTCCACGTCCCCGACCACGCAGATATTTTTATTGTTTCCCACGAGCATTTTCGAAATCTCATACTGAACGCGGTTGGTATCTTGGTATTCGTCTATGTGGACATATTCCCAAAGTTTTTGATAGAACCCACGCACCTCCAAATTGCTGTGGAGAAGATTTCTGGTCCTGACCAAGAGGTCATCGAAGTCGAGGGCGTTGTCTCTTGCTAGTAATTTCTCATACTCGGGCCAGACTTGGCCGACTACATTGGCAAAGTAGCCCTGCTCTTCTCTATTGCCGTAATCTTCTACGCTAGCACCACTGCCTTTCTCTCTCGATATCATGCCGAGGACGCGGGCAGGGTCATGTGTCTTGGGGTCAAGTCCGAGGACCGAAAGCGCTTCCCGCACTGCTTTCTTACTGTCATCACGGTCGAAAATGGCAAAATGCTTTTTGATGCCCGCCTCTGCCCACTGTTCCCGCAGGATGCGGACCCCTAAGGAGTGAAAAGTGCTGACGAATGGTCGTTCTGAAACACTGATGGGCCTCTTGAGTAACCGGCTCCTGCCGAGCCCCTGATCCACCCTCTCCCGCATTTCCTTGGCGGCTTTATTGGTAAAAGTGATGGCTAGAATGGCCGATGGGGTCACCCCCGTTTCTACGAGATGGCGAATTCTCTCTATAATGGTCTTGGTCTTGCCTGCGCCTGCCCCAGCCAGGATTAAAACTGGCCCTCTGGTAGACAAAACTGCTTTTTTCTGTTCGGGATTGAGCCCGCCAGCTTCAGGCAGACTGGAGAGATTGGGCATGCTGGACACTATATCACATGAAGGTATAATGAAGAGACGGAACGAA
>JBBDZA010000050.1:0-13719 GCA_040900425.1 Parcubacteria group bacterium | reverse complement strand
CATTTCTGATTGTCAGATTGACCCATTGAACAGTTTAATCTCACTCTATTAGTAACAACACGGTTGGACACCATACGGATAGATGGAGGGCTATCAGTCTGATAGCCCTTTTGGCTTTAGCCTCTTTCCCCATTTTTGTATACGCACGCAGCCAGGGGGAAGAGATTTTGCGCATGCCTGAAATAACGGATGCCGGTAATTCCCAGACCATGGACCTTCTGGAGGGCTATTTAAACATCAATCCAACCGGGACCGGAGGGGCGGAAATCGCCATCGTCGACCATGTCGCTCTGGAAGCCGGCGGGTCCAATGCCGAGGTCTTCGTGGACCTTGGCAAATCGGGGGGCGGCCAGATTAGCGTTTACATAGTGCGCCAAGGGGATACCTTAAGTGAGATAGCCGAGATGTTCGGCGTTTCTACTAATACCATTGTTTGGACCAACGACATTAAGCGCGGGATTATAAAGGAAGGTCAGGAGCTTGTCATTTTGCCCATATCCGGCGTGCGCCATGTGGTCAAGTCTGGCGATACCCTCAAATCTTTGGCCACCAAGTACAAAGCCAGTTTTGACGAAATCCTTTCATATAATGATCTGGCCGCGGACACGAAGATTAAGCCGGGCGATGTCATCATCATTCCCGATGGCGTTATCAGCGCTACTCCCACAGCACTCGCCAAGTCTACCGGTTCCCAGCAACCTAGCTACGCGGGTTTCTATCTACGACCCGTTTCAGGCGGTAGGAAGAGTCAGGGCCTTCACGGCAACAACGGCGTGGACATAGCGGCTCCTATCGGTACTTCCGTCCGCGCTTCGGCGACGGGCAAAGTCATCATTTCTCGCACGGGATATAACGGCGGTTACGGCACATATGTAGTCGTCAGTCACGACAACGGTACCCAGACACTCTATGCTCACATGAGCAAACTCAACGTGTCAGCCGGACAGTCGGTCAGCCAAGGTCAAATTATCGGAGCTGTTGGCAGCACCGGCAAATCTACCGGCCCTCATCTCCACTTTGAAATTCGAGGCGCCCGAATGCCATTTTAACTACACATCGAACTTCTTAGGGCGGTATTCAACCGCTTCCAGGATGTGAGCGTTATTAATTTCGGCACTACCTTCGAGATCGGCAATAGTGCGAGCTACTTTCATCATTCGGTGATAGACGCGTGGAGAAAAGCCGAGCCGTAGGGCGGCCAGGTCCAAAGTTTTCCTGGATTCTTTATCAAGAGTGACCAGCGTTATCAAATCCCTGGCTCCCATTTCTGAATTGCTAGACAATTTTTTTCCTGCTTTATTGAAACGAATCCTTTGGGCTCTACGAGCTTTTTCCACTTTAGCCCGGAAAATTTCACTCTCCTCCCCCTCCCTGTCTCCGGAAAGTTCGCTCGGTAAAACTCTATCCACTTCCAGCCAGATATCAATGCGGTCCATGATGGGCCCGGACATTTTCCTCCTATATCGAGCGAGCGCAGAGGGTGTGCAGAGGCACGGCTTTCCCCTGAAGCCGAAATGGCCGCACGGGCACGGATTCATGGCGGCGATAAGCAGAACATTGGCCGGGAAGTGGGCCGTCCCCTTGGCACGAGAAACAGATATCACTTTATCTTCCAGGGGTTGGCGCAAGCTTTCGATTACTCTTCTGTCAAATTCGGGGAACTCATCCATAAAAAGGACGCCGCGGTGGGCCAGAGTAATCTCGCCCGGTCTCGGTATCGTGCCGCCGCCGACGAGCGAAACATATGAAGCTGTATGATGCGGAGAGCGGAAAGGTGGACTCGTGATAAAAGTTTCGGAAAGCGTGCCCGCCACCGAATGAATGCCAGTCGCCTCAAGCGCTTCTTCGAAAGTTAGTTCCGGCAGGATGCCAGCGAAGGCCTTGGCAAGCATCGTTTTGCCGGTACCTGGCGGCCCGTACATGGCTGCATTGTGCCCGCCCGCTGCGGCGATTAAGAGTCCGCGCTTAGCCCTCTCCTGACCTCGGATGTCAGAGAAGTCGGTACTTGAAACAAGTTTCACTTTTTCAACAACGGTGAGTGGCGCTTTGGGGATTTTGGCAGTTCCGGAAAGGTGTTTGATGAGCATTGAAAGAGAGGAGGTGCCGAAAATATTTAGGCCGTCGATCAGGGCCGCTTCTCGCACGTTTTCCATAGGCACATAAAGTTCTTGGAAGCCGTTTTGTTTGGCAAAGCGGGCGATAGGCAGGATGCCGGAGACTTTCCGCACTTGGCCATCGAGCGAGAGTTCTCCAAGGAACAGTTTGCCCTCATGGTCGAAGGAAATATCTTCGTTAGCCAGAAGATAAGAAAGAGCGATAGCGACATCGTAGGATGGTCCTTCTTTTTTCTGGTCCGCGGGGGCAAGTGAAATGACTATTTTATGATTCTTTGATTTGGGGGAAGCAAAGCCGGAATTCTTAATGGCGGCCGAGACTCTGTCACGCGCTTCTTCCACCGCTTTGTCCGGCAGGCCCACTATGGCAAAGGCATTGAGGCCGCGGGAAATATCCGTCTCGACGGAAACCGGTATGACTGACAGTAAGTTTGTTTGGGCGCTGTAAATCTTGGAGAAACTCATCCGTTTACTGGGGCAAAACAGTGTCCATATGTTCGCGGCAGGTTCGGGCCGAGGGATTGGCTAGAAGCCGTTCCTCGTCTATTTCTTGTCCGCAGACTTCACAGAGGCCGTAGGCGCCTTTTTTAATTTTATCCAAAGCACTTTTCAGGTCTTGATAACGGGTTTCAAGAGTTTTAACTATCGCCGCATTTTCTTCATAACCTTCGATATTGTCGGCGACCAGGTTATCATCAGCTTGAGAGGCGTCCTTCTCATTCGGAGTAGCTTCCCAATCAGAGAGGTTATCGGGATTCCTCCTGCCTATTTTTTCCAGCTCTTTTACCAAGAGTTTTTCTTCCGCCTCAAGCTTCTTTTTGAAATGGTCGGTGTTTGTAGCCATACCCTCATTTTAGCAGAAGCGAGCCTAACGCGAAAGTTTCTCTCTTGTCAGTCGCTCGATCACGGTCCGAAGGGTTCCAATCTCATCTGTAATCACAAGCATGTCGTTGTCAAAAAATGAATAGAGCATGATAGTCTCATTGCCTAGGGCGAGTAGCCTCGCATCCTTGTTTCTGTCTGTAATATCCGTAAAGATGTTTTCCGGTGTCAGGTTTCTAAGGAAGGGCGCGGTGGCAAGGAGAGGGCCGATATCTCGCGGCAGGTCTTTTTCCCAGGCAAGCATTCCCGCGAAAGCGTTTTCAAAAGATGACAGTTTAATTATGATAAAGACGCTTTCCCCATAGGCTCCGAGCATGAAAAGGGGGTCAAAGGCCCGCACCAAGTTTGCGGGGGCGCGAGTTTCCAGAGTTTGTAGAAATTCGTTTACCGGTAAGTACGACACTTGTTTTTCCACACTCTCTTTTATCAAAACTATGTGCCTAAGTTGCCCCATGGCCGTACCTCGAGTGGCTTCGAAAATGGCGTTGGTGAGGCTTTCTCGGGAGGATGTCCTGACATTAACAGTAATCTCACTGTCTATCGCCACAAATCTGTTGGCTGGTGCGGCCGGGATTGGGATGGCGGTCCTTCTGACGAATTCATGGTATCCATACCAGGCTCCCAGTGTGCCGAGGCCGAAAAGGACGAGACTTCCCAAGAACAGGAAAAATGTTTCAGCTTTAGTGTTAGAGCTCTCTTGAGAAGTATTAGCACCTGGTTGGGTGCGCCCTCTCTCATGTTCTGCTTGTTGAATGGAAACGAGCGACCCTTCTTGTTTGTGGAGGGCCTCCGCCACGTCTCCTTGAAAAGTACGAATCTGCCTTAGAGGAGTTTCGCCCGGGCTCGCTTCCTTGTTGGTAATAGGGTCCATTACCCTATTCTAACTCATCTGACACTGCTATCACGAACTTTCATACTGTTCGTGTTGAGAAGATATTTTTTGGGATTGTGGTCAAGGTCGAGAAAGTCATCGGCCACTTCGATGAGGCGCGCTGACGATGATTTTCCAAAAGCGACCACTTCCACCTGGCACCCGTGAGTGTTTTGGAGATATTTAACTAACGGCACGTAGTCGCCGTCTCCTGATAAAAGGATGATGCTGTCGAGTTTGGGCGCCATAGTTACCGCATCTATAGCGAGTCCGACGTCCCAGTCCGCTTTCTTGGCTCCGCCGAGAAAGATTTGGAGCGGTTTAGAGCGAATTTCAATGCCTGCTTTTTCCAGAGCACCGAAGAAGGCATTTTCTTCGCCGGATTCAGTGGTGACCACGTAGGCCAGTGCGCGGATAAGGACGCGTCCGTCGAGGACATCTTTGACTATTGCGCCGAAATTGGCTTTGGCATGGTGGAGATTTTTAGCACTGTGATAAATGTTTTGCGTGTCTATGAAAATGCCGACCCGCTGGGCTTGGTGTTTTATGACTGTCATTCAAATAGGTTATTAGTTTGTAAAGCTGTGTTATTTTTTCAGACCAAGTTTCTTTTGTAGAGCTGAAGCTCGTTTCGGGCTTCTCTTTTCCAAATATTTCATATGCGCCTGGCGGCCTGCCACCATGGCAAGTAACCCTCGGCGTGAGTGGTTGTCCTTGGCATGCGTTTTGAGATGCTTGGCAAGTTCCTCAATGCGCTTTGTCAGTATGGAAATTTGCACTTCAGGAGAGCCTGTATCCTTTTCGTGGATAGCCACTTCCTTGATGAGCTTAAGTTTTCTGGTCTTGGAAATCACCTTATTAGTATAGCACATTCATAGGGACTTTGCAATGCACGAGTCGATAGGCGGTTAAATGTTATAATATTGTGCGACATGAGTAAAACTAGTGAGCTTGAGCGACTGAAAAGAGAATTTCTGGAATATACCGAAATTGAAAAGGGCCGGGCATCGAAGACTATTGAGAACTACGACCATTACCTTTCTGTTTTTCTTAAGCATACCGAAATAAAAAATCCGAAGGACATTAATGACGAGTCGGTCAGAGAGTTCAGGATGTGGCTCAACCGCCAATCGACTGGTAACAATAGGCAAACCGGTGAGACTATGTCGAAAAAGACGCAGAATTATTATCTTATTGCTCTACGCGCTTTTCTCAAATATCTGGCACGGCAAAAGGTAGAGAGCTTGTCACCAGAGCGTATTGAATTAGCCAAAGTCTCTGAACGTTCTCTCGACCTCATCTCTCCAAGCGAACTTTCTCGCCTACTCGACGCTCCAGAAGGTAATGGGATTAAAGAACTACGCGACAAAGCCATTCTCGAACTCCTTTTCTCTACTGGGTTGCGAGTCTCTGAACTTTGTTCGTTAAATACAGACACCGATTTCTCTGCCGGAGAGTTTTCCATCAGAGGTAAGGGGGGCAAGGTCAGAGTAGTCTTTGTTTCTGACGAGGCCAAAGTAGCCGTGTCTAAATACCTCAAGGCGAGGTCGGACATGAATGATGCCCTCTTTGCTCACCTGGGGAAAGAGACTAAGTCTAAAGAGCCTACACCTCTCACTCGCCGCTCGATAGAAAGAATTGTGAAACACTATGCCGTAAAAGCTGGTATTTCAAAAAAAGTGACTCCTCACGTTATTCGTCATAGTTTCGCCACTAACCTTCTAAGTAATGGGGCTGATTTACGCAGTGTGCAGATGCTTCTCGGCCACGCCAATATTGCCACCACCCAGATTTACACTCACGTTACCGATAAAGCGCTCCGAGACACTCATAAAAAATTCCACTCAAGGAGGTAACGCGTTTTTCTAGTCGGGCAGTTGCAAAAGTTTTTGGATAAATTATAATAGGATTATAATGACACAAAAAGTAATAAAAGTAGGCGATTCTGTTGCCTTGACAATTCCTAAGGAGTCCGTTAAAGATCTTGGTATTAATCCTGGTGACAGAGTTAATGTTGAAGTGGATAAAGAGAATCGAAGACTTACCTATAATTTATCTGTTAAAGGTATCGATAAAGAATTTATTGATTGGACTAGAAAGTTTATTGAACGATATCGTCCAGCCCTCGAAGCATTAGCAAACAAATAATAGAGATGAAGTATCTCGAGGCTGAGAAAATTCTCGCTCTTCATTCCGAAATTATTGATCAGACTGGTGGGATGCACGGTGTTCGTGATATTCACCTCTTTCTATCCATAGTAGAAAAGCCAAAATCTAGATTTGGTGGTAAGGATTTGTATATGGGTGTTTTTAAAAAGGCAGCGGTCTACCTGGAATCAATCATCCAGTATCATGTTTTTCTCGATGGCAATAAAAGAACTAGCGCGGTATCAGCCGCTCGTTTTCTATTTATAAATGGCTATGATATGATAGCTACAAATAAGGAACTAGAAGAGTTCGTGTTGAAAGTAGCAGTTGATAAGCTAGATCTAGAAGTAATTGCCGATTGGCTCAAAAAACATTCAAAGAAAATAAAGTCATAACGGCAAGTTGCAAAAGTTTGGAGATCTGCTATACTATAGAGGTAATAGGGGTTAGAGAGGTTCGCCGCGAGGCGAACCTCTCTCGTTAAAACCGATTTAATTCATAATATTTAGAACATGTTTGATCTAAAAGTCATCAATTCGGTCCTCGGCGAACTTGAAGAAGTGCGCGGTATTCCGCGCGCCTCAATTATCGAGGCTATAGAAGCGGCGCTCGCCACTGCCTATAAAAAAGAATACGGCAAGAAGGGTCAGATTATCCGCACCACTTTCGACCCTAACACCGGTGAAGCCAATTTCTTCCAGGTCAAGATAGTAGTCGATGATTCGCGCGTTACTTTTGGCGAAGAAGAAGGCGAAGAACTCGAAGTAAGCCCGGCTCTCGGCGATACTAAAGAAGAACGCGTTATTTATAATGCCGAGCATCATATTCTCATTGATGACGCCCGCAAGATTAAGAAGGACGCCCAGCTCGACGAAGAAATTATTTTCCCTATCGAATCGCGTGGCGACTATGGCCGCATTGCCGCCCAGACCGCCAAGCAAGTCATCATGCAGAAAATCCGCGAAGCGGAGAAAGTGCACCTCGTTTCCGAATTCGGCAAGCGTGAAGGAGAAATTGTTTCCGGTACTGTGCAGAGAATGGAAAGGGGCAATGTTTTCGTGGACCTCGGCAAAGCGCCAGGACTCCTTCCCTACGAAGAGCAGATTCCTGGTGAGCGCTTTAACCAAGGAGAGCGGGTTCGCGCCTATCTCTATAGAGTGGAGGAGAGTCCCAGAGGAGTTTTCTTACGTCTCTCGCGCTCACATCCTAAATTTCTCGAGAAACTTTTTGAAGCCGAAGCTCCGGAATTGGCGAGCGGTACGGTAGCGGTCAAAGCGATTGCCCGCGAGGCCGGTTACCGCTCCAAGATTGCAGCCGTGGCGCTCGACAGCCACATTGATCCTGTCGGTGCCCTCGTCGGCCAGCGCGGTGTGCGGGTCTCGACCGTGATGTCTGAATTGCGCGGAGAAAAAATTGACATCATTGAGTGGTCAGCCGAGCCGAAAAAATTTATAGAAGAAGCGCTTTCGCCTGCCAAAATTCTCAATATTGAAATTAATGACGCAGAGAAAACGGCGGTGGTGACTGTCGCTGAAGACCAGCAGTCACTCGCTATCGGCAAGGGCGGACAAAACGTGCGTCTGGCGGCCAAGTTGACGGGTTGGAGAATTGATATCCAGTCGGCCAAAGGCGAGGAGTTGGCGGTGGCTGATTCTGTCGCCACCCCAGAAAGTTAATTTTCTTTAGCCATGTGCTAATATAGATATTATGAATTTATGGCACGACATTGAGCCGGGTACTAAAGAAGTGATGAACGTCATCATAGAAATTCCCCGTGGCAGTAAAAATAAATACGAGATAGACAAAAAGACCGGGCTCATCGCTCTCGACCGTGTAGCCCATACTGCGCAAGACTTCCCTTTCGACTATGGATTCGTGCCGCGTACGCTTTGGCATGATGACGACGCTCTTGACGTGGTACTCCTCACAACCCATCCCCTTTTCCCCGGGGTTTTAGTGCGTGCTCGTCCCGTGGCGCTTATGAATATGATAGATAGCGGTGAAGGAGATGACAAAATTATTGCCGTACCGACAGATGACCCGCGCTTTGAAGCAGTTCAAGACCTTGGCGACCTTAACCCTCACACTCTGAAGGAGATTGAGCATTTCTACTCTACTTATAAGAAACTCCAGCATAAAGAGGTGGAGGTAAAAGGTTTTAAGGGGAAAAGAGAAGCCGAGGAAGCTTTCAAAGAAGCTCTGGAGTTATACGTGAAAAAGCATGGGGACAAGTAAAGTCCATTGTCTATCTGTGGCGGTCGGGCTATAATTAAGGTGTTATTAAGATTGGATTAAGCGAATACGAATATTAGAATGAAAAAACAATACGCGGGCGTACTCCTGACTTTGGCACTTGTTTTCGGAATATTCTCGAATGTTTCAGCCCAGAGCGCGACCGGAACCAGAATGAATGCTGATTTTAGGGCAGTCTATGAAGCTCGCCGAGCCGAAGCCGAGGCTCAACGGGAGAAGATGAGAGCCGAAGCTGAATTGAGAAGGGCGGCGGCTCAAGCAAGAGGCGACGAGGCTTCAGCGAGGCGTGAAGCCATGAAAGTTGAATTGGAAACTAAAAGAGCGGAAATGGATGCCCAGCGCGAAGCCAAAAGGGTTGAGTTCGAGGCCAAAAGAGCCGAGGCTCAAACTAAAAGGGTGGAATTCCAAGAGGCCGCCGCCAAGCGCCAGATAGCCAATGTCTCTAGGGTGGTCTTGGCTACCATTGAACGACTTGAAAGTATCATTACTCGGCTAGAATCAAGGATGGAAAAGGTTAGGGCCAGAGGTGGGAACACTCTTCGAAGCGAAGGGTTCGTAGCTTCAGCCCGGGCTCATCTAGCGGAGGCGCGCGCACTGGTAGCCACGTTTACGAGCATCAATCTTTCAAGTCCAGAAGCACGCCAGAATTTCGAAAGAGTCCGAGCGGCAGCAGCAGAAGCCAGGGAACGCATTCGAGCAGCCCATCAAGATCTCATGATGGCCGTGCGCTCGCTTAGCACGACGGAAATAGAAGCCGGAGAACCTACGGCTCCTCGGGAATAATTATTCTTAATCACACATCCATGGACGAAGGACAACAAAATAGTGCCAACACGGGAGCTACGGGAGCTGGAGCGACAGTAGTGGAAGAAACGAGTTCGAGCGCTCCGATTATCGGAGCCATAGTCATTCTCGCTATTGTTCTCCTGGGAGGCCTCTACTTCTGGGTCGAGCGCGCCGGTGACGAGGCGATGGTCGAGAACATTAAGGCTCAAAGCGGTTCAGATGATACCGCTTCTATCGAAGCAGATCTCTACGAGACAGATATCGACAGCATTGATGCAGAATTAAACGCGTCTTAAACATACTTACAAGTTAGAAAGGAGAACCCCATGGTTGCACTATGGGGTTCTTTGTTATACGCTACTTCGCATGAGTTACCTTGTCCCAACCGTTATAGAAAAAAGCCAGTTTGGCGAGCGGGCCTACGATATTTACTCTCGTCTCTTGCGGGAACGAGTGGTGTTTTTGGCGGGTGTGATTGATGATGATGTTGCTAATATTGTTATTGCTCAACTTCTTTTTCTCGAGTTTGAAGACCCGAAGAAGGATATCTCTCTTTATATAAATTCCCCCGGCGGTTCTGCTTCGGCCACTCTCGCCATGATTGATACCATGAATCACATCAAACCCAATGTCTCGACCGTCTGTATCGGCATGGCCGCTTCCGGAGGAGCCTGGCTCTTATCGGCCGGCGCTAAAGGTAAAAGGTTTGCTCTTCCTAATGCAGAAATAATGATTCATCAGCCTCTGGGAGGAGCCGATGGCCAAGCTTCTGACATTGAAATTCGTGCTAAACAAATTTTAAAATTACGAGACAGTCTGGCTAAAATGATGGCCAAAAATACCGGCCAGACTCTGGCTCAAGTCCAGAAAGATATTGATAGAGATTTCTTCATGAATCCGGAAGAGGCTAAAAAGTACGGCATCATAGACAAGATTCTATAGCTATAGTAGACTTCGGGTGTTCACTTAAAAAATTTCGCCAGATGGCGAATTGAAACGTTTCTTTCCGCCAGCCGGCGGATACCGCCTGACCACCCCGTCCGTCCGCCTTCATTCCCACCATGTCCCTGAAATTAGCGCTACTTTTAGCTTTGCTTGCCGCGTCTGCCGGTATCGGCTTCGGGTATTTGCTACGCCTTTTGATTTCTTTGGGCAAGAAAGGCTCGATGGAGCTCGACATCAAGCAAATGGAGCTCTCCGCCAAAGAGGAGGCCCAGAGGGTCATTTCAAGAGCGGAGGTACAGGCGGAAGAGATTGTCCAGAAGATACAAAGAGAGTTCAAGGAACGCGAGGAGCGAGTCAAGAAGGCTGAAGACCGCGTAGTCAAGAAAGAAGAATTTCTCGACAAGCGTACACTCGATTTAGATAATGAAGTTGAAAATACCAAGAAAAAAGCGGCAGATGTTATAGGATTGAAGGAAAAAGCCCAGGCACTTGTAGAGGCGCGCCAGGCAGAACTTTCCAAAGTGGCCGGTTTGTCACCGAGCGAAGCCCGAACTGAGCTTTTAAAAATCGTAGAAAGAGAGGCTGAAGAGGACGTTTTAATACGAATGCAGAAACTGGAAACCGAAGGAGAGGAACGTCTCGAAGCCCGCACCCAGGAAATTCTTTCAACCGCTATCCAAAGACTGGCGATGTCGACCGCAAGCGCCATGATGGGCACAACAGTTACTTTGCCGTCTGACGAATTGAAGGGCAAAATCATTGGCAAAGAAGGCCGTAACATCAAAGCCTTTGAGCGTGCCACAGGTGTGGAGGTGATAGTGGACGACACTCCCAATTCCATTACCCTATCGTCCTTCGACCCTGTGCGCAGAGCGGTGGCTAAACTGGCCCTCGATAATTTAATTGCAGACGGTCGTATTCAGCCGACCAAAATTGAAGAATTCGTGGAGAAAGCTGTCGCCGAGACTAATAAAATTATTAAAGAAAAGGGCGAACAAGCAGTCATTGACTGCGGGGTTTACAATCTCGATCCGAAGCTCGTTTCGCTTCTCGGTCGTTTGCATTTCCGCTCAAGTTACAGCCAGAACGTCCTCGATCACTCAATAGAGATGAGTCACTTGGCGGGTATGATAGCGGCTGAAGTGGGGGCGGATGTGGCTGTAGCCAAAGCGGGAGCTCTTCTTCATGACATAGGCAAGGCTCTCGACCATGAAGTCTCTGGCACTCATGTCGACATCGGCAGGAGGATTCTCGCCAAGTTCAATATTTCGGAAGACGTTATCAAAGCTATGCAGTCGCATCATGAGGAATATCCATACGAAACTATCGAGTCGGTCATCGTCCAGACTGCCGATGCCATCTCGGGGGGAAGGCCAGGAGCTCGCCGCGATACGGCCGAGCGGTATCTGAAGCGCCTGGGAGACTTGGAAGCCATCGCGCTATCCTTTGAAGGAGTGGAAAAGGCTTACGCCCTGGCCGCCGGCCGTGAGGTAAGAGTCTTCGTTATGCCGGACAAGATTTCCGACCTGGAAGCCAAAAAAATGGCTAGGGATATAGCTCTTCGCATCGAAAGCGAGCTCAAATATCCGGGTGAGATTAAGGTCAATGTCATCCGGGAGGCCCGCTCTATTGAATTCGCCAGGTAGTGGGCTTCCCGCCACGAGTATTGGCGGGTCCGCCAGTCCGGGTGGCAGAAAAAAATGGCTTAGTATATAATCAAACACGAGTCTATAGGTGTTGTAGAGTCAGTTTTATCAGGTAAACTAGTAGATAATGTTTCAAGGAAATTAAAATGAATAAGATAGATATTGCAAATGCAGTGCATGCGAAGCTCAATGGCACGAAAGTACAAGCCGAAGAGGTTGTTGATACTGTTATTGATTCCATCGTCTCTACTCTCAAGAAGGGTGGCGAGGTCTCAATAGCCGGTCTTGGCATCTTCTCGACCAAAGTTCGCGCGGCACGTCAGGCCAGGAACCCTCGCACCGGCCAGGCCATCTCGGTCCCCTCAATGCGAGTACCGAAGTTCCGCCCAGCCAAAGGTCTGAAAGAGGCAGTTAAATAAGTTAAATAAAAAGAAGTTAGTTTCCTTAGCCTCGCGATAATCTCTACTGAGATTTCGCTCTCTCGGCCCGACGGCCTGCGAGAGGCTAGACAAACTAACTTCTTTTTATTTTGCCTTCCTTCGTATTGCTACAAGCCCAATAAACTCCGGTACTTTTAACTTCCCTATCTTAATGCTGGGATTCTTTTCCTCGACGAATTCTTTTAAATCAAAATCCTTCAGGAAATCTTTGGATAAGTATTCTTCGAAAGTGTGCATATGGGAATGAATGGGCAGTCTACTTTTGAAAAGATAGGTTGTTAACTTTTCTCCACTCTTGTATACACCCGATTTTATTAGAGAAGCAATTCGTATGGGATGCGGTACGGTAATTATGAGTATTCCGCCAGGTTTTAAGAGTTTTGATGCTGCTCGGTATTTAGATGCAATAGTTTTATCGTGATGAATTGAGAAACGAGCGTAGAGTATCTCAAACGAATTAGGCGATAGTTTATTTCGCTCTAGAGTTGTGTGGATCAGGTGTTTGGGGTCTGATCCTAGTTTTATCGCTTCATTAAGCATAACTTTAGATGGTTCAAGACCATAAACATGTTTTGCCCCGAGCTTCTCTAGTAGCCTCATGTGCTTGCCATCTCCGCATCCAATATCGAGAATCTTTTTATTTTTGAAATCGGTTTGTTTTATTGCATTAACAATAAAATCAGTTGACCCATCATGTATTTTACGGAAGTGAATCTTCTGTCCCTCAAGATACTTTTTCCCAATTTTATCGTACTGGTTCATTTTGGTATTAATTGTATTAGGATAAATTAGATAACTGCTCCATTCACATGAAACTAGCTGACTCTGTATTCCTCGCGGATTTTTTCTATCTCCCTTTCTTCGTCACTCTGATTTTTAGCTCGAGCTACTTTTCCAAGCTTCGCTAACTCTTCTGGTTTCAGGGTATGTAACTCTCTCACTCTCTTTTCCAGGTACTCGGTATTGTTAAGTTTCGGATCTTCGAGCACTTCGGAAAGCAAGATTTCGAGAATGAAACCAATGTGCGGGCCGGGGCCGAGGCCTGTGAGCTTCATAATATTGGCGCCGTCTATGCCAAGTTGTTTAACGGAAATGGGGTCACGCATCACTTCTTGTATCATTGATTTATATTTGCGCAGGCGAAATGGTGTTTCTTTCGGCCGGCCCGTGCCGATTCTGTCGCAAACCCGCAGATTAACCAGGTCCCATATCAGGTCTGGTCCGACATTTCTGACAATTCTTCTGACAGCGCTCAAAGTAATCTTCTCGGTGTCGGAGAAGAACATGTGCCAGCGCACGAGCTTGACCGCTTGTTCTACAATTTCTTTTGGGAAATGCAAATCGGAGAGAATGGTTCTCGAAAGGCGCGCTCCCACGACCTCATGGTTATAAAAGGTCCATTGGTTATTGAGGCGTTTCCTCGTATGAGGCTTGGCGACGTCATGAGCAAAGGCGGCCAGACGGATGTGAAGCGGAAAATCCTTTTGGGCAGCGTGGTTAAGGGTGCGCAGGAGGTGTTCCCAGACGGTGTAAGCGTGGGCCTGGTTCTGTTCCATGCCAATCCCCTTCTCGAATTCCGGCGAAATAAATCCGAGGAGTCCCAGACGGCTCGCCATATCTAAGGCCACAGCCGG
>JBBDZA010000049.1:0-2500 GCA_040900425.1 Parcubacteria group bacterium | reverse complement strand
TGCGCGCCCGATGAGTGCTGACCTCACGACCTCCGCCGTGACAGGGCGGCGCTCTACCGTTGAGCTACGGGCGCAGTAAACTACAAATTAACAGATTTACCTTACTAATTCAATTTGCCCAGACCGGACAATTAAGCAAAACGAAGTGTGTCGATGAGTGGAATCGAACCACCGTCTAGGGCTTATGAGTCCCTCGTTCTAACCATTGAACTACACCGACCCTTACAGAAGACACTATAGTACGAAAAAGAGCAGTGCTCAATGCACCACCCTTTCTCGCACTTGTTGCGGGTACCCGATTTGCACGGATGCCTACAGGTTATGAGCCTGTCGAGGTACTACTCCTCCAACCCGCTATAACGAGCTATTATATATCATTTTTTATCTTTACGCAACCACTAAATCACTTGAAATTCCTTAAAGACCTTCTCAAATAATGCTATAACGCGCCTTGTTTCGCGATCGCTTAGTTGAAAAGTGCCACCAGAATGGGCGATGCTGTTTCTGACCTTGTGAGCCTCCCAGGCATCCTCAATAGTCAGAAAATCGCTTTTATCGACAGACTTGAGCATTTCACCAAGTGATTCTCCCCTGTAGCCAAGGGTCCGCATAAGCTCCTCAAGTATCACATCCGCTTCAATAATGGCAAGCTTCCAGTCCGAGGAGTTCGTGGAATTGGCATACGCCATAACCTTTTCCCATTTTTCATTCCTGGGTTTACTTACCGCATGCTCCATAGCGGCTGGACTTGCGGGATCTGGGTTATAAATTTTACGCTCTTCAACATTTATATCGTGGGTCTTCTTGAGGTTATAGATTATGCCCACGATTAAAAGAGTGCTCACCGACACCGCGATAAGCTTCCAGGTAGGCCAAATCTCGGCCAGAAAATATTCTGCCGCCGCGTCCCAAATGGATTGCGGACTGCCAGCCTCCAGAGTGCCGAGAAAATTAAGCAGAGCATTGGCTACTGCAGCCAGGATAAAGAGTCCGGCGAGCAAAACTATTATCTGCTCCGATGTTTTTATATTATTGCCCTCTATCTTTTTTTTCTCTTCAGCCATATTACTCTACTATTCTCTCATGAATTCCTTACCAGCGGTAAAGAGGTTGTCTTCTCTCCCCAGTCCGGCGGTTAACTCAATACCGAGGGGCAGGTCTCCATCCGTTCCCGCCGGCAAGGAGATGGACGGCAGGCCTGCAATATTGGCCGGTACCGTGAAGATATCGGCCAGATACATGGCCAAGGGATCCGTGGTTTTCTCTCCCAGTTTGAAGGCTGGGGTCGGCGTAGTCGGAGTGAGGATGAGATCGACTTTTTCAAATGCCGCGCTCAATTCCGCCGTGATAAGCTGCTTCATCTTCAAAGCACTGCCGTAATATTCATCATAGTAACCAGCGGAGAGCACGTAGGTGCCGAGGATAATTCTCCGCCTAGCTTCCCTCCCGAAACCTTCTCCCCTGGTTTTAAAGTAATCATCAATGACATCCTTGCCTTCTTTATGTAAACCATATTTGACCCCGTCGAAGCGCGCCAGATTCGATGAGGCTTCCGCTGGCATGATGATGTAGTAAGTGGCCAGAGAATATTTAATATGAGGCAATTCGATATCCGTGACTTCGTAACCCAAAGACTTGAATTTCTCCACCGTCTGCGCGAAATTATTCCTAACAGACTCGCTAATACCTTCCGCCTCCACGAACGCGCGCGGGACGCCTATGACCTTGGAAAATTTTCTGCCCACCGGATAAGTTTCGTCCGAAATGGTAGTGCTATCAAGCCGATCCTGTCCTTTCATTACTTCATAAATTATTTCCGCATCCTCGACAGTCTTGGCAAATGGGCCGATCTGATCGAGCGAAGAAGCCAAAGCAATAAGACCAGAGCGCGAGACTCTCCCATAAGTAGGCTTGAGTCCCACGACCCCGCAGAAAGCGGCGGGCTGGCGGATGGAGCCCCCCGTGTCAGAACCGAGAGCTACAAGCGCCAGGTCCGCCGCCACGGCGGCAGCCGAGCCGCCAGAAGAACCACCGGGCACTCGGGACAAGTCATGTGGATTTTTAGTCACACCGTAAGCGGAACTTTCAGTGGAACTGCCCATAGCAAATTCATCCATGTTAGTGCGCCCAAGAATGATGGCCCCGGCCTCTTTGAGTTTCTTCACCGCGGTACTGTCACTCGGAGAAACAAAGCCTTCCAAGATTTTCGAGCCAGCGGTAGAGCGCTTCCCTTCCATGAGCATGTTGTCTTTGATAGCGATAGGGATACCGAGAAGCGGCAGATATTCACCATTCTTTATTTTTTCATCAGCCAGATCCGCTTGGGTTAAGGCGTCATCAAAGACTTCGAGATAAGCATGTATCTCTCCGTCTTTTTCTTTGATGGCTTCGAGGTAAGCCTCCGTCAATTGACGGGCGGAAAATTCTTTTTTCTTAAGAGCCTCCCACGCTCTTTTTATGGAAAGTTGGGAAATATCCGGCATTAGAGAATTTTCTTTAC
>JBBDZA010000048.1:7437-17878 GCA_040900425.1 Parcubacteria group bacterium | reverse complement strand
TGCCTCACGATGAGGATTTCGAACTGGATTTGCATCGTCCTTATATAGATGAAGTGGAGCTTATTTCTGAAGACGGGAAACAGCTTAAGAGAATCCCGGAGGTTATAGACGGCTGGGTGGAGTCTGGCTCTATGCCTTTTGCCGAATACCATTATCCGTTCGAGAATAAAAAGGAATTTGAAAGCCATTTTCCCGGAGATTTCATTGCGGAATATATAGGCCAAACCCGTACGTGGTTTTATTATATGCATGCTATGGCAGTCATGCTCTTTGATGACACTAGTTTTCGCAATGTAATAACGACGGGCAATATCCTAGCCGAGGACGGCACTAAAATGAGCAAATCAAAAGGCAATTATACCGATCCGCTCATTAATCTTGATCTCTTTGGTGCGGATGCGCTCCGCTACTACCTCATGTCTTCCGTAGTGATGCAGGCCGAGGATGTGCGCTTTGTGAATGACGAAGTTAGGCAGGTGCATAATCAGGTTCTCAACACCGTCTGGAATTCATTCAAGTTCTATGAGATCTACGCCGAAGGCGAGTATAATCAAGAACCTACTAAGAGCCCGCATATTTTAGACAAATGGATCCTGGTCCGACTCGAGGAGTTGAAGAAAATTATGACGGAGGGAATGGACGCCTACGATACCGTTCGGGCCACCAGGCCTATAAAAGAATTCGTGTCTGATTTCTCCACTTGGTATATCAGGCGTTCGCGAGAGAGGTTTAAAGGAGATGATAAAAATGACAAAGCTTTCGCTGCTAGCACCACTAAACATGTTTTTCATGAGCTTGCCAAATTAATGGCCCCAATCATGCCTTTTGTCGCTGAAGATATTTACCTGAAAATCAGAAAATCCACGGACCCGGAAAGTGTTCACCTGGAGAATTGGCCAAAAGTGGAAAGACCTTTTTCCTTATTCTCTTTCTTTACATCAAAACTAGGCGACCAAAAAATAACGAGAGATATGGAAGAGGCGCGTCGCATTGTCTCCCTGGCTCTGGAAGCTCGTTCGAAAGCCAATATCAAAGTGAGGCAGCCTCTCCAGAAATTGGAAGTGAAAAGTAAGCCCCTGGATGAGGATTATATTGAATTGATAAAAGACGAGGTCAATGTCAAAGAAGTGGTACTTGACGAAAATTTGTCTGAAGAAATTAAGCTTGATACGAATCTTACGGCAGAACTTATGGAAGAGGGGAGACTGCGGGACACTGTTCGTCTGATTCAAGATTTGCGTAAAGAAAAGGGCCTTCTACCACAGGACAAGATGACTTACAGCGTACCTGCAGAACTCAAGGAATTGTTTGCGCGGCATGCCGAGGAAATTAAGAAAACCACTAATATAGAGCTTAACTAATAAAAGGCCAGTGTCTTACCACATCTACACGACTCGTGGGGTAGTGCTCTCTGAAAGACCCATGAGGGAGGCCGACCGGATTTACACCATATTGACTCGCGACCTTGGCCTGATTCGGGCTACGGCCACAGGGGTACGTAAGGAAGTTTCCAAGCTCCGGGGCAATATCGAACCGTTTTCTTTGGCGTCAATTTCTTTTGTCAAAGGCAAAGAATTTTGGCGGCTGACTTCCGCGCAATTATTAAAAAATATTTCAGTGTCGCCTGGCGTTGCCAGACCCCTTTCACTCATAGAGAAACTGGTTCAAGGCGAAGACCCCCACCAAGAGCTCTTTGACGCCGTCGAAGACGCCGTTCTCTCGGTGTGTCAACCTGCCACGTTGACACGCTTTGATGACGAAATGTTTGAGGTCCGCCTGGTTGCCAAAATTCTTTTTCATCTCGGATATCTCGATAAAGCCGACTTGGATTTAGATAAAAAGGAGATGATTCAGGCCATCAATCGAGGGATTGAGGCCAGTAACCTGGTTGTTTGATAAATATTCTGGCTTGAAAATACGCCCCGGCGGCAATATATGCCGGGGCGTATTCACTTCGTTTGGGGAGAGAGGGTCAGGTTGTGTAGATGGGCCTGCGGCTCCAGGTTCGCTCGAGGTGGAGGGTGACCTCCACTCGATGCTGGCAGCTCGTGCACCGTTCGACGGAAGGAAGAATGCGAAGACGCCTCTCATCGATTTCTCCGTTGCAGTCGGTGCAGGTGCCGTACTCGCCGGTCTCGAAACGCCTGAGGGCCGATTCGGTCCTGTGAAGCTCAACCGGCATCTGGGCGACCACGAACTGGTAGTCGGCAGTCTCCACTTCCATCTCCCGTTCGTCCCGCTTGGAAGTTGTGATGCTCCAACGCGTCCGCACGGTGTCGACCAGGTACTGCCGGCGAGCTTCCAGCATCTGCCTGAACACTTCAAAATTACTTTGCATAAACCCTGTCCTCCTATTGTTTCCCCGTAGGTTAGAGTAGTTACCCGGGGAACTCCGCTTTTTATTGTGTCATACAATGAGAGTGTCAAGCAAGCCTCGCCTTCAAGCCGTATTCGGAGTTATACTTAGAGGATGAACGAAGAAGAAAGGAGTAAGATTGAAGGGCTCAACGACACTCTCTATTCAAGGACGCGTTACAGGAACCCCTTGGACAAACGCAGTCCGGTCAAAGAGGTCGAATTGCCAGACGTCGAGAACAAATGGCAGACTCCCGAACTGGACGAAATGCTCCAGCACGAGCGCATCCCGCCCAAGATCAGCCCTTTGATGAAAAAAATTTTTATTTCAGCTCTGGTCTTTTTTATAGCCGCTATGGGAGTGGCAGGGTTCGTTTTTCTGGGAGGGGCTAATTTTGTTTCTTCCAAAAATGTCGATATTGGTGTACTCGGCCCGACAGCAGTGTCCGCCGGGGAAATCCTGGAGCTGGGCGTCACCATTTCGAACACCAATAACGCCGACCTTGAATTCGCTAATCTGTCGATACAATATCCACAAGGGAGCCGCAGTCCCGACAATACCGCCGAATCCCTGACTTATATGAAAGAGGACCTGGGGGTCATCAAGGCCGGCAACGAGGCTGTGCGCAATGTACGCATGGTTCTCCTCGGTTCTTCCGGTGAGATAAAGGAGATAAAGCTTTCGGTCGAATACAAGGTCAGGGGTTCAAACGCCACTTTCTTCAAGGACAAGGTTTTTGAGGTTAGTATCGGCAATGCTCCCATCACTTTGACTGTAGAGAGTCCTCGGTCCACCACTTCGGGAGAGAATTTTACAACGGTAGTCTCGATTGTCTTGAATTCTACGGAGATATTGAAGGACGTGGTGCTGAAAGCAGAATATCCTTACGGCTATAGTGTAACGAGTGCCATCCCAGGCGCCGTTATTGACAACAATCTTTGGGTACTTGGGGACCTGTCACCGGGGGATAAGAAAACGATTTCCATCCGCGGACAGCTTCTGGGGGAGAACGGAGAGGAAAGGACATTTCGTTTTTATGCTGGCGTTTCAGACGGGAGCGCGGCCAATCCCAATCTCAAGATTCTCATCGCTTCTCACTTGGACACCGTGGCTATAGACCGCCCGTCCATCGGGCTCGAGGTTTTATTTAACGGAGAAAACACTTCCACCTATATCGCTCCGGTCGCCAGGCCCATCTCGGTCTACATCAGGTACCAGAATAATCTAAGAGACAGACTGCTTAACCCTCGGCTGGAAGTCGGTCTTGCCGGGGCGAGCTTAGACAAGCTTTCTGTCTCGACCGGGGGTGATGGTGTCTATGATGTCGCGAGCTCAAAGGCTATCTGGAATCTAGGAAATACTTCAGGGTCATCAGAACTGGCGCCCGGAGAAGGGGGACAGGTAATATTAAGATTCGCCTCCTTGCCTAGTACGTCTCTCTCGGCAAACAACAATGACATCATTCTCAATCTGCTTTTGACGGGAGTGCCTGTCTCCTCGGTTGGCCAGGGGCCTGTCTCGGTTACCGAAACGCGCATCGTCAGAATATCTTCGCAAGTCAACTTTTCTACCAAAGCTCTCCGCTCACTTGGTCCCTTTGCCAATCATGGGCCTATTCCTCCCAAAGTGGGAGAAGCCACGACTTACGCGGTGGTCTTTAATGTCGGCAACACTCAGGGTGACTTGGTTGATGTCAAAGTGACGGCCCGTCTCGGACAAGGTGTGAGCTGGCTGGGGGCCCAGAGTTTTACGAGTGAGAATATTTCTTACGCATCTTCCACCAATACGGTCAGCTGGGAATTAGGCGATGTCTCGTCCGGCGCAGGTTTCTCTTCCGAGGCCAGAGAATTGGCGTTCCAGGTGTCTCTCACTCCGTTTCTCGGTCAGGTAGGCACGGGGCCCAATTTAATCACCGATATTGTCTTTGCCGGCCGCGATACTTTGACGGGTAACACCCTCAGAGTGAATAATCCGCCTTTGACCACTCGTCTCCTGGCCGATCCCGCATTTATTCAGGGAGATGATATAGTGGTGAATAAATGAACGGCAAAGATTCAGGTTTCATGGAAAAGATAGTCTCGCTCTCTAAGAGGCGGGGATTTATTTATCCTAATTCGGAAATTTACGGTGGCTTTTCCGGTTTTTGGAATTACGGTCACTACGGCACTATCCTGAAGGAGAATATAAAGTACCTTTGGAAGCAAAGATTCATTTTCGATCGTGACGACATGTTTGTGACCGATACTTCAATAATCTCCAATCCCAAAGTTCTAGAAGCTTCAGGGCACGTTAAGACGTTTGGCAATGAAATCTTTAAGGTCGAGGTGGGCACCGGAGAGGAAACCTCAATCTCTCATCTTCGAGCGGAGACAGCCCAAGGAATTTTTGTCGATTTTAAAAACCTTATTGATTCCCATCATCCCAAGCTTCCTTTTGGAGTAGGACAGATTGGCAAAGCGTTTAGAAACGAAATTTCTCCACGGGATTTTATTTTCAGACAGCGGGAATTTGAGCAAATGGAGCTCGAATATTTTGTCAGGGAGAATGAGTGGGAAAAATATTTTGAGATGTGGCGTGAAGCTATGAATAAATTCGCCTCTGAAATTGGAGTAAGTGCGCATGAGCTCGAGGTTTCTCCGGAAGATAGGGCACATTATTCGAAACGCACAATAGATTTTGAATTTGATTACCCGTTTGGCCGAGCTGAGCTCTGGGGACTTGCTTATAGAACTGACTATGACTTAAAAAATCATAATCTGGACTACCAGGATGAGGAAACTGGAGAAAGAATTGTGCCGCATGTTATAGAGCCATCCTTCGGTGTGGACCGCACAGTCTTGGCTGTTCTGGTCTCGGCTTACACTGAAGATGAACTTGGAGGAGAGCCTCGTACTTACCTCAAGCTCCACAAAAATATTGCTCCCATACGGGCGGCAGTATTCCCACTTCTTAAAAATAAGCCGGAGCTTGTGATGAAAGCTCGAAAAGTTTTTGAAATGCTCAAGAAAAATATTTTCAATGTCCAATTTGACGACAATGGTAATATTGGTAAGCGTTATAGAAGGCAAGACGAGATTGGTACCCCCTATTGCATCACTATAGATTTCGATACGCTTGAAGACGACACAGTGACATTGCGCGACCGCGACACTGGTAAGCAAAAGCGCGTGAAAATCGAAAATTTGAAAGAAACCATAGTTTAAGGTATCCTATCTTTCTCATGAACTTCAAGAAAACCACTCTTCCGAATGGTCTCCGAGTTATCACAGTGCCTGTTAAAGGCAATCCGGCTGTTATGGTCCTGGTTATGGTCGAGACGGGCTCTAACTACGAAACTAAGGCCGAGAACGGCCTCTCCCATTTCCTCGAACACGTCTGTTTCAAGGGGACCGTCAATAGGCCTGGCGTAAGTAGTATTGTTCGGGAATTGGACAATCTGGGTGCGCAAAATAATGCCTTCACTTCCAATGAATTTACCGGCTATTACGCCAAGGCCGCCAAGAAACAGTTTTCTAAGCTTTTCGATATAATTTCCGATCTCTATTTGAATCCGACTCTGCCGGCCCAAGATTTAGAAAAAGAGAGGGGAGTGATTTTGGAGGAAATCAGCATGTATGAGGACCTGCCGCAAAAGCAGGTAGAGGAGAGACTCTCCAGGCTTCTTTATGGCGATGTGCCGGCAGGCAGGACTATTCTTGGTCCGAGAGACAATATCAAGAAATTTAAGCGTGAAGATTTTCTAGCCTACCGCAGCAAGCACTACGTCGCTTCTAAGACTGTGATTATTGTGGCAGGAGATGTCAGTGAGGAGACTGTGCTAAAAGAGGTGGCTAATAATTTTAAGAATGTGCCAATGGGTAAAAAGATTTCCAAATTACCTGTCAGAGAAAAACAAAAGTCACCTGGTCTCTTGATTTACAAAAAGAAGACTGATCAAACCCACATGGTGATGGCTTTCCGTGCTTACAAAGCAGGGGATAAAAGGGTACCGGCGCTCTCGGTGCTCGTGGAAATTTTAGGCAAGGGGATGTCATCGCGTTTGTTTACCAGATTGCGTGATGAAATGGGCGCTTGTTACTATGTGCGGGCCAACCACGAGGAGTACACCGACCACGGAGTCTTCTCTATTGCCACGGGCATCAATGTTTCGCGTACCGAAGAAGTAGTACGGGCTCTTCTTCGGGAGTGCCGCAAGCTTTCCAACATCAAAGTTTCCGACGAAGAATTGCAAAAAGCCAAGGAGCACAACATCGGCCACCTGTACCTCGATCTCGAAACCACCGATTCGATCGCCGAATTTTACGCCGAGCAGGAAGTGGTGACGGGCAAGCCGAAAAATCCTGAAGAGCAGGAGAAAGCTATCCGCAAGGTCACGGCCGAAGAGGTCAGGAAAGTAGCCAGGGATATATTCAGAAACGAGAAGCTAAACTTGGCCATAGTGGGCAATGTTATCGACGAAGCCGCAGTCAAGAGGGTGCTCACTCTCAAATAGTGCTATCATATTTTTATGAATGAAAGCAAGCAAAAGTGGGATATCACCGCCGCTAGCTGGGTGCGTGGGGTGGTCGTAGTGGCCGTCGCTTACGCTGTTTTCCTCGTTAGTGAGCTCATTTTGGTGCTTATTACCTCGATCATCATCGCTTCGGCCATAGAGCCTGTGGTGGTCTGGGCCAAGAAAAGGAGCATCCCGCGCCTACCCATGGTCTTCACGGTCTATTTGGTACTGGCCATCCTTTTGGCCTGGCTTTTCTATTTCCTGTTTCTGCCCCTAGTTGGCGAGATCTCAGGCTTTATCAGGACACTCACCATCTATTCTAATTCTGTTGCGAGCGGCGGGATCTTATCCGACATGTTCAGGACCCAAGACCTTTTCGGAGGCTTCGACACTCCGGCCTTGATTAAGGAATTAAGTTCTCATCTTAATTCTCTGGCAACCTTTTTGTCACGGGGAGTATTTTCGAGTATCTCCCTCATCTTTGGTGGGGTCTTGAATTTTGTCCTTATTCTCATACTCTCGTTTTATCTGGTGGCTCAAGAAGACGGTATCAGCAAATTCCTGAAGATGATTACTCCCATAAACCATGAGCAGTATGTTATCGGTCTGTGGCGCCGCTCCCAAGCCAAGATAGGCTTGTGGATGCAGGGACAGCTTCTTTCCTCCATTCTTGTCACTATTTTGGTTTATATCGCCTTACTTATTGTGGGAGTGCCGCATGCCCTGCTACTCGCTGTTCTCGCCGGGGTCTTCGAGCTCATACCACTTTTCGGCGCCACCCTGGCAGCTATTCCTGCCCTATTCGTCGCCTACACATTCGGCGGCATGCCCACCACTCTCATTGTGGCCGGTATCTATATCATTATCCAACAGCTCGAAGGTAACCTCATCTATCCTCTCGTGGTCAAGAAGATAATGGGCATGCCGCCCATCATCTCCATCATCTCGCTCGTTATTGGCGGGACTTTGGCTGGTTTTCTTGGAGTGCTTATTTCTGTACCGGTGGCGGCCGCGGTCATAGAATTCATCTCTGATCTTGAAGAACGTAAAATGGCCAAGCTGTCAGCGGCGGGCCCTTCTTCTTAGCCTATGTCTTCCAATAAAAGTTTCTATATCACGACGACCTTGCCTTACGTCAATGCCGAGCCGCACGTCGGTTTTGCCATGGAACTTATCCAGGCGGACATCATTGCCCGTTGGAAAAAACTCGATGGTTTTGATGTATTTTTTAACACCGGCACCGATGAACACGGTCAAAAGATCTGGCAAAAGGCTCTGGAGGTCGGCCAAAGTCCCCAAGACTATGTGGATGAATATGCGGAGAATTTCAAAAGTCTCGTCCCGCTTCTCGGGATCAGCGAGGACATTAAATTTATCCGTACTACGGACAAGAACCACAAAGAGGCGGCCCAGGAAATCTGGAAACGCTGCGAAGCCTCCGGGGACATTTATAAAAAGAATTACACCATCAAGTACTGCATCGGCTGTGAACTGGAAAAGACCGACTCGGAAATCGAAAACGGCCGTTGCCCCATCCATCCCCATCTCGAACTGGAAATACGAGAAGAAGAAAATTATTTTTTCCGCTTTTCTAAATACAGCCAGCAACTGCTTGGACTGTATGACCGCCATCCGGACTTCGTCATTCCTGATTTCAGATTAAACGAGATGAAGGCTCTGATCGAAAGGGGATTGGAAGATTTTTCCATCTCCCGCCTAAAGGAGAAAATGCCATGGGGCGTAGCCGTGCCGGGCGATGAAGAGCATGTTATGTACGTTTGGTTTGATGCGCTGGTCAGCTACATTTCCACTCTGGGCTGGCCGGAAAATGCTCGAAACTACGATAAATTCTGGGTCCACGGTATCCCAACGCAATTTGCAGGCAAAGATCAGGTTCGCCAGCAGGCAGCTATGTGGCAGGCTATGCTTATGTCCGCCGGTCTCTCCAGTACCCGTCATATAGTGATTCACGGCTTCATTAATTATGAAGGCCAGAAGATGTCCAAGAGTTTGGGTAATGTGGTGAGCCCGCAGGAAATTGTGGACGAATACGGGACAGAGGCTCTGCGTTATTTCGTGGTGCGCGAACTCAATCAGTTCGAGGACACCGATATTTCGAGAGAAAAACTCAAGACGGCCTACAATGCCAGCTTGGCCAACGGCCTTGGCAATCTTACTGCACGTGTCATGAAACTTGCCGAATCCAATCTTCCAGGACCTGTAAGTGTCAAAAGCCGAGCTTTTGACAAAGAAGCGGAAATGCTTCTGGACAAATTTGAAATTCAAAAGGCCATCAATCATATCTGGAGCGAAATAGGGAACTTGGATGCCTTAATTCAGGAGAAAAAGCCTTGGGAGTCGAAGGATAAGGAAGTCATCACGGATTTAGTACTAAAGCTTTCTCACATTGCTCACACTCTTTCACCCTTCATGCCGGAAACCAGTCAAAAAATACTTTCGGCCATCGAGGCTAACAAAATGCCCGATACTCTGTTCCCTCGTAAAAACTAATCTTATCCTATCTTTAGTAGCCCCGGTGCTATTACTAGAACCACACTCGATATTTACGCCATGGCGTAAATACTTGAAGATACAATATTTTATATACCATCACCCTTGCCATTATAGGAACTGTCTAATTTAAAAGTCTTTAGCTTATCTTTAAGTCCAACTAGTTTTACATATTCTACGAAATCTTTAGGAAGAGGCGATGGTCCTACCCAAACACTTTTCTGTATCATAATATAGTGGAAATTTTTTAGCTGTCTGCGAAACCAGTCCCTTTCTTTTTTCTTCTCGTGCGGGATATCGTACATAACTATTAAGTTCTTAGGAGAGTTTCGGCCATATTCTGACTTGAAATTAATGTGGTAAAAAGTTCTCTTTCTGCCATCTTTTTTAATATAGCTTTTCTTGCTTCCCGAATCTAAAATAGAGATAGGTATGCCGAAAGCATTGACCCGCACCCCTTTATAGAAAAAAGTTTTACCACTCATACATATTGATTATAGTATTAAATTAATATTTAAGCCATGGCGTAAATAATAAAATAAGAAGTAGTTTGGCAGTAGCGTGTTAAAATACCTGTAATTCATAAAGATAATAATGCCAAAGTATTTCGACATCCATTCTCATCTGAATGCTTCCCAATATGGTGCCGATAGGGAAGAAGTAATCGCGCGGCTCAAAGAAACCGGCACCTACACTATTGTTATTGGCACAGATTTGGAATCTTCGAAAATGGCGGTGGAGCTCGCCACGAAGTACGAAGAAATTTTCGCTTCTATCGGGGTACATCCGGTAGACGATCCTAGCCAGGGTTTTGAAAAAGAACAATTTGAGAAGCTAATAAAACATCCTAAAGTGGTGGCCGTAGGGGAGTGTGGTCTGGATTTCTTCCATGCGGATAAGGAGGCTGATTACGAGAGGCAGAAGATCTTATTTTTAGACCAAGTTGAATTTGCCCTCGCACATGACAAACCCCTTATGATTCATGCTCGGCCTGCCCGCCCTCACGATAGTTCGGGAGCAGGCGGGCCTGCCCGCCCTCACGATAGTTCGGGAGCAGGCGGGCCTGCCCGCCCTCACGA
>JBBDZA010000048.1:0-7337 GCA_040900425.1 Parcubacteria group bacterium | reverse complement strand
GGCCTGCCCGCCCTCACGATAGTTCGGGAGCAGGCGGGCCTGCCCGCCCTCACGATAGTTCGGGAGCAGGCGGGGATGCTTACGAAGAATTATTAGCCATCCTTCGGCCACTGAAAAAGGAACATGGCGAGAAGTTGCGGGGCAACGTGCATTTTTTTGCCGGCAATGTCGATATTGCCCAAAGGTTTTTTGAAATTGGGTTCACGATTTCTTTCACGGGGGTAATTACTTTCACGCATGATTATGACGAAGTTATTAAATCCGCGCCTCTCCACATGATTATGTCAGAAACCGACTCGCCCTATGTGACCCCTGTGCCATACCGTGGCAAACGCAATGAACCCGCCTACACGAGCGAAGTAGTGAAGAGAATAGCAGAGATCCGGGTCGAAGATCCTGAGCTAGTGCGAAGGACTCTTGTCAATAACGCGCTCTCTATGATAGGCTAGTTCGACTTATGGTAAATAGAGAAGATCTGACAGGGGAAATGACGGTCTACGAGATCGGCTATCTTGTGTTACCGAGTATTCCGGAAGACAAAGTATCAGAAGTGACGGACCAAATTAGGAAGGCTATCACCAAAGAAGGCGGTGTGGAGCTCGACGCCGAAGAGCCTTTCAAAGAAGACCTGGCCTACTCCATGTCGAAAACTATTGGCGCTAGTCGTTATGTCCTCACGGATGCTTATCTGGGCTGGATAAAGTTCGAGGCTGACAAGTCCAAGGCTCCCGCCATCAAAGCCGGTGTGGAAGCGATAGAAGAAGTTCTGCGTTTCCTCCTCATCAAGGCTCCTAGGGAAACTGAATTTACTTTTGCCAAAGCTAGGGCCGCTAAGGAAGAGAAAGAAAGGAAAGAAGAGCCGGCTTCCAGCCCTGCCGAAGAGGCCTCGAGAGAAAGCGCCCCGGCTCCGGAAGTGGTAAACTAAAGCCATGTATTTCAACCGCGCTATCATCATTGGCAATCTGACCCGCGATCCCGAGCTTCGCTCTCTACCTTCCGGCGTACAGATAGCTACCATTGGAGTGGCTACCAACCGTGTCTGGAAGGATAAAAATGGGGCGAAGCAAGAGTCTACCGATTACCATAATGTTGTCATCTTTGGTCGACAGGCGGAGACTACCGCTCAATACCTGCGCAAGGGTTCAAGCGTCTTGGTCGAAGGCAGGATGCAGACCAGAAGCTGGGAGGCAGCCGATGGCACCAAGAAATACCGCACTGAAGTGGTGGCCGACAGGATTCAGTTCGGACCGAGGCGCGATGGCGCGGCTCCCGCTACCGCTAAAGCTGCTGGGGATGATCAGACTCCACCTAATGACGCTCCACCAACTGATACGATCGATTACCCGGAAGAAAGTGTCAATGTAGACGACATCCCGTTTTAATTCAATCAATTAACTATGAGAAAGCAGAACTATTTCAAAGAAAATAAGATTAAACATATCGATTACAAAGACATCGAGACGCTTAAGAAATTCTTGACGCCTCATGCTCGCATTCAATCCCGCAAGCGTTCCGGCACTCCGGCTAGGTTTGAACGGGAACTGGCCCAGGCCATCAAGCGCGCCCGTTTCCTCGGCCTCTTGCCCTATGTCAGCCGTTAACCCCTAATTTTTTAGGTTATAATTTAGGAATGCGTATTCCGCATTTCATTAAAGGAGCACTTTTCGGCCCGGCCATTGTCGCTCTCACTCTTGTTTTGAAAGTAATTTGTCCGGCTCCGACCGGAGCAGGTTGCTTTGCCGACCACCTGGCTGTTCCCATCTTTTTCCCTTTAGTTTTTGTTTATCGGGTGCTCGGTCTCGATTTGGTGATGTACCATGAGTTATGGTTTCTAGCCTTATACTGGAGTCTCGTCGGGCTTTTCGTCGGTCTTATATTCGATCTGCGTAGTCGCCCGTCTCTGTATTCACCCGAACCACATCGCCCTCTTTGATAAACATCGGCACCTGAATCTCTGCTCCGGTTTCGAGCTTGACCATTTTGGTAGCGCCTTGAGCCGTATTGCCTTTGGTTGTCTCGTGAGCCTCGATTACTTTAAGTTCCATTTTGATGGGGAGCTTGAGGCCGATAATTTTTCCTTGCCCGCTCGAAGCCTCTGGCGAAGTGGGGTCGTCGAAAAGCATAGCATCCACTAATATATTGGGTTTGAGAAATTTGGCAGCTGGGCCGATTATTTCTTCGGATAACTGGAAACGTTTTGATGGATCGGTCGCCTCGGAGAACCAATATTCTCCGCGGTTAGTGTATAAATATTTTACCTCCTTTTTTTCGATATCGGCTTCTCTGACTTTGTCGGATGAATGGAAAGAGTGTTCAACTATCCTACCGGTCAAAAGACTTCTTAATTTAGAAGCGTTGACGGGTTTACGCGCCTGCTTACGAAAGACGTGTGAACCGACGACCTCATAAGGTTCGCCTTCAAAAACAATATACTTACCCTCTTTGACTTCGTTATAATCAAGCATGGACCACCATTCTACGCGTCCTTCAATTTTTGTCGAATCTCTTTGAGAATCTGATCGGCGACTTTCTTATCCTCGCGCAGATAGGTGCGGGTGGCATCGTAGCCGACAGCAAGCTTCTCGCCGTTATATTTGTATGTACTGCCAGCTTTCTGGATAAAGCCGTATTTTTCTCCCAGGGCTATCATTTCTCCTTCTCTCGAAATACCTTCGTTGTACATGAGGTCAAATTCTGTTTGTTTGAATGGGGCCGCTACTTTATTCTTGACCACTTTGACCCGCGTGCGCCCTCCCATAATCTCTTCTCCTTTCTTGATTTGGGCGATGCGGCGAATGTCGAGGCGGACTGAAGTGTAAAATTTGAGCGCTTTGCCGCCCGGCGTTGTTTCTGGATTGCCGAACATGACGCCAATCTGCATACGGATTTGATTGATGAAAATAACTATGGTTTTCGACTTGGCCACGATGGCGGTCAACTTGCGGAGAGCCTGGCTCATTAATCGTGCCTGCTTGCCGACGTGGTAAGCCCCCATGTCGCCTTCAATTTCGTCTTTGGGCGTCAGTGCCGCCACCGAATCAATGACTATCACATCAAGCTTGCCGGAGCGCACCAGAGAATCCACAATTTCCAGAGCCTGTTCACCGGTGTCCGGCTGGGAAATTAAAAGTTCATCGATTTTAACGCCGAGGCGCTTGGCATATTCCGGATCCATAGCATGCTCGGCATCAATAAAGGCACAAATGCCGCCGGCTTTCTGCGCTTCCGCTATGACATGGAGCGACAGTGTAGTTTTGCCGGAAGACTCTGGTCCAAAGATTTCGATAATTCTCCCTCTCGGCAGACCACCAACCCCGAGTGCGGCGTCAAGGCCAATTGAGCCGGTGGAGATGGCGCCCACGCCCACCTTAGGCTTGTCGCCAAGCTTCATGATGGAGTCTTCGCCGAATTTCACTCTGATAGCGTCGATGGTAGTATCGATATTGCCGTGCCTGCCGATAGCGGGGGTTGTCTCGGTGTTTTTTGTTTTTGCCATGGGTTAATTTAGGATAATCTGGATTCTCTCTTCGGTCTCGCGTCCAAAGCGGTCACGCGCTCTTACGGTCATTATACTGGTACCGGGGGAGACTAACAATTTCTCGCTCCATTCTCCGTTCTCGTCCGTAAATATCTGCCGACCATTGAGGCTTATCCAGGCAATATTTTTCGACTGGCCTTCCAGAATAACTGTTTCACTACCGAGAATGGAACCGTCTTCGGGGCTTGTAATCCAAATCCGGGGACCGATTATAAGCGCGCGGGCTTGGTACGAGGAATAAGTGACAAGGAGGAAAAATAAAATTATAAGAACTCCGTATCTGGGTTTGATGTCAATTTTCATGTTCGGTTTTTTCTACTGCTTCTTCAGTCGGCCCATTCTCTAAGGGGACTTCATCTACAGCGCCAGAATCTTCTCTGTCTATCACTTCCCGCGCTTTGGCTCCAAAACCGGCTCCTATGACCCCGCGCTCCTCAAGCATGTCGACCAGGCGAGCGGCGCGGGCATAACCGATGCGGAGTTTGCGCTGGAGAAATGAGGTGGAGGCTTTGCCGGCCTGGACCACCGTTTCTCTGGCTTCTTCATAAAGTTCGTCATCATCTCCGCTAAAGGAATCTTCTGCGTCTATATTGGTGGAGAAAATAGCGTTTGATCCGCCGGCTGGCGGATTTTCGGTTGATAAATTGATTTCGCTTTGGAGTTCATCGGCATAAGTGTCGGCCAAGTGTTTGGTGACGGCTTTCACTTCCTTTTCCGAGATGTAGGCCGACTGGATACGCAGAGGCTTCGACATCTCCCCGGAGAGGAAGAGGAGGTCGCCGGCGCCGAGGAGCTTCTCGGCGCCGGCCGCATCCAAGATGGTACGGGAATCAATCTGTGATGAGACCTGGAGTGCGATACGCGCCGGCACATTGGCTTTGATAAGCCCTGTAATGACGTTGACGGAGGGCCTCTGGGTCGAAAGGATTAGATGGATGCCGACAGCGCGGCTCATCTGGGCCAGGCGCACGACAGAGGCTTCCAGTTCGCGCGGATACGACTGCATTAGGTCGGCCAATTCGTCTATGATGACCACGATGAAAGGCATGGCTTGAGGGTCTTTGGTGGACTGGTGATATGAGTCGATGTCTCTGGCGCTTGATTTCTCCAGGAGGTCATAACGACGCTCCATTTCTTTGGCCACCCACTTGAGGGCGAGAATTGATTTTTTCGGGTCAGTGATGACGGGCGTCAGGAGATGCGGGATGTTGTTGTACATGGTTAGCTCCACGCGCTTGGGGTCTATCATGATGAACTTCAGATTTTCCGGCGGATTGCGGTACAAAAGAGAAGTGATGATGGCGTGAATGGTCACTGATTTACCAGAACCAGTGGCGCCGGCAATGAGGAGGTGCGGCATTTTGCCCAGGTTTGCAAACTGCGAGCGTCCAGCGATATCGCGTCCGAGCGCGAAGAGAAGCGGCAGAGAGCTTCTGGTGTACTCTTCGTCCGACACAAGCGAGCCGAGGCCGATAATCGATTTGAGAGTGTTTGGAATTTCAATGCCGACAAGAGACTTGCCCGGGATGGGTGCCTCAATGCGTACCGGATGGGCGGCCAGTGCCAGCTCAAGATTATTTTGGAGCCCGAGAATTTTGGAGAGCTTCACTCCTTCAGCCGGTTTCAAGGCGTAGCGGGTAACAGAGGGTCCGATGGATATCTCATCCATTTCGACCACAATGCCGAAGTTCATGAGTGTGCGTTTGATTAAGTTAGCATTGGCCTTGATGTCGCCGACCCCGGGCTTGCCGCGATCTCCCTCAAGTAGTGAAAGCGGTGGCGGGCTCCAGCGCTTACCGCTTCGGCGAGTAACCATTGGCATAAACCCTTCAGCCTCGTTCTTTATTTTTTGTTTCCCGTCTTGTTGGTTGTAAGTTGTCGGTTGTCGGTTGACTGTTTCTACTGCCTTATCAATAGCGGCATTTTCCGTATCGGCCAAGGGAACCACTTCTCTCTTCGAGAAAAGATTCTTGATTAATAAAATAGCGTCAAATTTAAGGGAGGCATTGAAGATGACCAAGACAGAGACGATGATTAAAGCGGAGAGCATTATGGCACTGAAGTAGACGTGGAAGAAGGAGTCCAGAGGTTGGGAGATAAGAGCACCCACGATGCCGCCTTCATCGGACAAAAGATTGACGAGCCCGAGAGACGAGACGAAAAGTATGAGCGAACCAAAAATCTGGGGCGTAGCAATGTCCCGCTCCTGTTCCCGCAAAAATGAGATGGCGAGGAGGAAAAATACTAGGGGCAAAAGGTAGTAGCCGAGACCGAAGAGGTAAGAGAGCCAGTCATGAACCAGACTTCCCGCTTGGCCGGCCAGGTCGAAGGCGCCGAAGAGAAGGAAGATGGAAAGCACTAAAGAAAAGACGCCCATAATGGCGTTAGCCGTTTCCCTGGAGGTTAGCCTCAATATTGAGAGCCGACCTCGATTCCAGTCACTTGTTTGCCTCTTTCTGTTTCTTGCCATGCGCTAAAAATTTATTTCCCTAATAATAACACGCTTTTGCGTATCTCTTCCGGGCTTGTTCCGCGGAGCTTTACGCGAAGCGAGGTTGCAAGATTTGTCTTTTAGCTCCATAATGGACTTACTTGCAATAAAGGACAAAACGTGATAGAATTAAAGGACGGGTGTTAAAGGACGTTTAAAAGACACCTTTCCAAATATATGTCCGATATTAATAAAAAACAAGAAAGTTTGGCTTCGGCTATCTACCTAATCACCTCCTTTTTCAATGAACAGGAGCCTCTTAAGTGGAAACTGCGTACCCTAGCCTCGGAATTCATCACCCTTTCTGTGTCCTATAAAGATAACCAGAACAAAGAAAGAGAGGGGCTAGTTCTAGAGACTAAAAACCTAATCTTAAAGATTACGAGCCTTCTCTCGGTAGCTAAAAATGCCGGCCTTCTCTCTGCCGAAAATTACGCTCTCATGGAAGGAGGGCTTATTAAATATGTTAATGAACTGGGGCCTCAAACCAATGTTTCGGCTCTTCTTGAGACCAGATTTTCTCAATTAGAAAATAAGGAATTAGAGCCAGAATTTGTTGTAAAGGACAAAAGTAGAGAGCCACTGCCGGAAAAAAGAGAGCTTCTGGGTTCTGGTCCCAAGGAAAAAGCTTTGAAGGAATTCGGGGCTGTCTCGGTTAAAAAGAATAGCCGCCAGAGCATTATTATAGGCATCCTGAAGCGTAAAAAGGAGATTATGATAAAGGACGTTTCTTCCCTTATAAACGGCTGTAGTGAGAAGACCATCCAGAGAGAGCTTTCCGCCATGGTCCAGGCGGGAGTTTTGAAGAAACAAGGCGAGAAGCGCTGGAGCCGTTATAGCCTTGCTTAATGGCTAGAAAGAGCGTATTATACCGTTATCCACAGTACATTTAGCGATTGCTTGATGTATCCCTTATAATCTAAGGGTGTGGAAATTAAATTAACAACTGCCGGGAAAGGCAAAATCCGTTCTCGGCAAAAATTAGTACACGTGACGCGACCCAGCCAAATTTAGAAATCATTGGGAAGCACTCACGCATTAGAAAATAAATTAACAAATGACAAAAAACAGAATCGCAAAGATTGCTGCCCTTACAGTCGGTATGACATTTGCTTTGAGCCTTTCCGTCAATACGGCAGGTGCTCAGACAATCGCTGAACTTCAGGCACAAATCAATGCACTCATGGCACAACTTGCCGCTCTTCAGGGTGGAACTCCAACCGGAACAGCTGTGCAGTTCAACATGAATCTTACGGTAGGTAGCCGTGGCGCCGATGTAACTAGCCTTCAGCAGTTCCTCGTCTCCAA
>JBBDZA010000047.1:0-2696 GCA_040900425.1 Parcubacteria group bacterium | reverse complement strand
CGTCTTTCATATAACAGCAAACTATGATAAACGAACGAATTAATACATTCATAGGCCTCACACTGCTTTTATCGGTACTTGTCCTCGCGCCAGTGATCTCCATAACCCTTTCGATATCCGGGCTCTAATTTGTTATAAATACTACTCGATATCCAGAGTGTAATATACTTCTACCACTTAACGGCATCAGGTTTAACACATCAAGTGATTTTGATATCAAATGAACCGAATAATCCTCGCCATGCGACACCTTCTCTCGAAAGGAGAGAATGTCAGAAAATCATTTTACCTGGCGTTTTTCATCGTGGGAGGAGCAACACTCATTATTATAGGAGTGGCCGTCATCAATATAGCTTGGGCAGCTACAGTCACCATACCGGCCTATGGAGAACTCAAGAACCGGCACGTGGGAGAATCCACTAAGCTCTATGACAGGAGCGGTAAGGTCCTCCTCTACGACACCGTGGGAGCAATGCGACGCACCACTGTTTCTCTTGAAGATATTTCTCCGCATCTGGTCAACGCCGCTATCGCTATCGAGGATGCTTCTTTCTACGAACACCGCGGGGTAAGAACGGGCGCGATTGCGAGAGCTGTTCTCTCCAATGTCGCCAATGCTTCCTTCGGCCAAGGCGGTTCCACTATCACCCAGCAATTGGTCAAAAACACTCTACTGACAAAAGAGAAGAGCTTTATTAGGAAAATTAAGGAGTGGGTACTTGCCTTGCGCTTGGAAAAGCATTATTCCAAAAATGAGATACTGGAAACTTATTTCAATGAAATTCCTTATGGCAGTACGGTCTACGGAGCGGAAGAGGCGAGTCTCACTTACTTCAATAAGCCGGCCAAAGAGCTCTCCCTCTCTGAAGCCTCCTATTTGGCGGCACTAACCAAGGCGCCCTCTTACCTCTCGCCTTGGGGGCCTAACCGAGAAGCACTCACTCGCCAACGCGATGTAGTCCTAGACAGGATGCTTGCTTTGGACATGATATCCGAGACTGAATTTGAGGATGCAAAAGGAGAAGAAGTAAAGTTCAGAGATCGAAATACGGCAAGCATACGAGCGCCTCACTTTGTCTTCTACGTACTTGAAGAGCTCAAGAAAAAATATGATGAGGAAGAGCTCACCGAAATCGGTCTTCAGGTTACGACCACTCTTGACTGGGAATTACAACAGGAAAGCGAGAATATCATCAAGGCCGCGGCGCCAAGTAACCAGAAAAATTTCCGTGCTTCCAATGCCGCGCTCGTAGCTATTGACCCTCAAAGCGGCCAGGTGCTCGCCATGGTCGGCTCGCGCGACTATTTCAATGACGACATCGACGGCCAAGTCAACGTCGCGCTCGCCTTACGCCAACCGGGTTCTACCTTCAAACCATTTGCCTATGCCACCGCCTTCGCCAAAGGTTACACTCCGGAGACAGTACTCTTCGACCTCAAGACTCAGTTCTCGACCGCCTGTGGCCCCGCCAACTTCTCGAGCCAATATCCCTGCTATACTCCGAATAATCACGACAATGACTTCCGGGGACCGATCTCCATGCGCGATGCTCTCGCCCAGTCCATCAATGTGGTCGGAGTCAAGACGCTCTATCTGGCCGGTCTAGAAGACACCGTCAAGACAGCTAAGTCGCTTGGCATCACTACTCTCACAGACCCGAGGCGTTACGGCTTGAGTCTTGTCTTGGGCGGCGGCGAAGTGACGCTCTTGGAAATGACTGGAGCATACGGAGCCTTCGCCAACGATGGAGAGTGGCATAAGCCCACGCCGATACTCGCCGTCCATGACAAAGGCGGCGACATCCTGGAATCTTATGAAAAAAATCCCCATCAAGTGCTAGACAGAGAAGTGGTGCGAACGCTCAACGACATTCTTTCTGACAACACGGCCCGCACTCCCACGTTCGGCTCGAATTCCCCTCTTTATTTCAAGGACACAGTAGTAGCGAGCAAAACTGGGACTACGAACAACAACCGCGATGCCTGGGTCATCGGCTACACTCCATCTATTGTGATAGGCGCGTGGGCTGGCAACAACGACAATACGCCCATGACGAGAAGAACATCTTCCTTTACTCTCGCTCCGACTTGGCACACCGTTATGGAAAAAGCCATCGAACGCTTCCCTTCGACAGCCTTCCAGCCACCGCAGAAAAACATGGCTTCCGCTTCCCTGCCCGCACCGCTCCTCGGCAAATGGGATACGGCTTCTTCTACAGCCGGCGTTCATGAAATACTTTATTGGGTGGATAAGAATAATCCCCGCTCCGGAGCCCCGGCCAATCCTTACAGCGACCCGCAACTGGCGCTTTGGGAATATCCGGTGGCAGTTTGGGCTAACGAGCGTGCACTGGCAGCCAGAGCTTCGAGTACCGAGTTTCAAAGTGAATCGCTCTCTGGCATAGGCGGACCAGACGGGACAGGCCTCCACCTGACCGTCTCCCCTGTGGTTACAAGCGGAGTCAATCGGATATATACAGCCACTATCGGCTACAATGGAGACGGAGGCATCAGGCACGTTTCCTATTACGTCAATGACATTTATATAGGTGGAACGAGTGCGGTACCCTTCTCCTTATCGTTTGCCATACAACCGAACGGTACCTCTATCTTGCGTGCCGTGGCCCAAAGTTCCGGTGGAAGTGAAGAGGCTTGGATTGCCATAACACCGAACAACGTTCTCACCACCTCCTCGC
>JBBDZA010000046.1:0-2717 GCA_040900425.1 Parcubacteria group bacterium | reverse complement strand
CCCAACCGGCGGTGTGATAGTAGGTACTATCACCACCCCAGGTGTTGAAGGAACTCTAACCGCAACTCTCTATTCGACCCCAACAGCTGTCAAGTTGTATGAGGGCGACAATCAGAGGAAGGTTATGGGCATTGAGCTAGAAGCAAAGCTCTCAGATATACGTCTCGAGAGAATGAAGTTCAAGCTTGACTGTTCAACCTGTGACCCCGATGGCGACCAAAACTTCTACAGGAAGATCGCAGACAAGATCTACATCATGGACGGTTCTACTGTCCTTGCATCGTCAGATCTCAACAGCTCTACTGTAGTTGAAGAGACGAATGGCAATTACTACATTACCGTTACAGGTCTTAGCGTAGTTGTTCCTAAGGACACCAAGAAAGTTCTTACTGTAGCACTTGATGCTATGAGTACTTGGGATAGCACTTACAATGCCGATACTTGGACTCTCACGATTCCGGCTGACGGCGTTCGCGCTGTAGACGGCGCTGGTATCAACCAGTACAGCCCGGCAACTGCGTTTGCTAGAAACTTCACTTCCGAAGACGAACTTATCGGTTCGGCAAGTCTCCAGGTTTCTATCCACGTTGATTCGCCCAAGACATCAGAAATCATTGCTTCTGAAGGAACAGACAATGATTCTAAAGATGATGTTGAGCTCTTGAAGTTCAATCTTAAGGCAGAGGACGATGATCTAACTATCACCGACCTTGAGGTAACTGTTACTCACACCGGCAACGCAACCACTACCACCTTCTACCTCATGGATGGAAGCACGGTTATTGGTTCCGAGAACGGTAATGTTGGTACTGGTAACAATGTAGTCTTCGACAACATTGACTTCGTAGTTCCAGCAGATTCTACCAAGGTACTCAGCATCAAAGCTGACATCACTGACGCAGACACCACGGCATCTACCTTCAAATTGGTTATAGACGCCGCAGGTGATCTCCTTGTCGAGAACTCTGCAGGTACTGCTATCCTAGAGACTGGTTCTGCAACCGGTGAGACTATCACGGTTCTTAGTGTAGGTCCTGAGATCTCACTTAGCTCCAAGTCTCTTACTAGAGATGCTGGTACTATCGGCCTAGCCAATGGTACTTCAACAGCTTCTGCAACCTTCAATGTCACCATTAAGGCTGTCGGAGGTGATCTCTGGTTCGGTACGCAATCCGCTTCGTCAACCTTCCAGTTTGGCATCCACGCAGGTGGAGCTAACGCTGCAGTAGTCTTGGCCGCTTCAACAACTGGCTACACGATACCTTCAGGTGTTGTGACAACCAGTCTTGCAACCGACCAAGCATTCAAGCTTGCTGAGAACCAAACAGTAAGCATCCCAGTCACCTTCTTCTTCGAAGGTCGCTTGGCTACTGGCGTTCTCGTTCCTACCAACTCATATGCAGTTGGCTTGAGCAAGGTCGTCTGGTCTGATTCACAGGCTGGCGCAGAGTCTTCCTCAACATTCATGGCTAACAAGCCAGAATGGAGGACGAATGCTGTGACAATGCCGTAAGCTTCGGCTTACTAAGTCCTACGCACTAGTCGTAGAAACATCCCCGGCCCTAGTCCCGTAGCTCGCGCAAGCGATGGTACCGGGATAACGGCCTCGGATCGCAAAGCCCCCGCAGAGCGGGGGCTTTGCTTTGCCGGAATAGTCCTCGCGCTTCGCGCTCGGACAGCCATCGAAATTTAAATGACTGAAGTCTGACTTTAGTCATTCACCTATCCTGACGGAGGTCAGACCTCCGTCATTTCTCCTTTACTTATACTTAAAGATATGTTGACGGAGGTCTGACCTCCGTTATACCGTCAAGGGTGTTGCTATTCAAGGATCAGTTCTCGCAACCTATCAGGTAGTGTATCTTCTTGCTTATTTACATAAACCAATAACATTTCATAGGCTTCCTGTTTATACACATTCTTGTTGTGAATATTTGTCATCAAACCATCCACGTCGCTAATAATAGGGGAACCTGCTCCAATTGAATAAGCGGAAAAGCCGGAAAAAGGATATTTAATAGCCCAATTCCACGCATCATCGAAATTAGCCACAGCCTTTTTAAGCCCGCCGGGGTATAACTCAAGGACATTTTTAATATGTATATAGAAAGCCAAATATCTCAGATAGGAATCATTGTCCACAACTTTTCCCTTGTACGATCCTTGAAAAACGCTTCCTTTACTGTTGTATTTCTTATTAAAGTTCATGGACATACTGCCACACAATCGTTGCATAAATTTTGATACACCCCCTTCTTTTTTCTCACGTAATAAAATATGAAAATGATTTGGCATTAATGTCCACAGCAAAATATCAGTTAAACGATCCCGTTCCGGCCAATGTTTCGGGCGGGTAAATAATGGCAATTCCACTGTTTCTCTTCGCCAATTTTCATTACTGTAGTTATCGTTAAGTATGAAAAGAGATTTGACGAAAAGCTCCTTATCCTCCTGATCAAGAACAATATCCATACCTCTCGCGCCACGTTTGATGACGTGAACAAAAGATCCTTCTGAAAATGGCTCCACTCTCATGCTTTGAGTATAACGGAGGTCTGACCTCCGTCAACACGTATTTTATCATGACGCAAGTCAGACCTCCGTCAATGTGGGGATAATTCCGGTTTTTCTGGTATATAATTAAAAGATGCGGTATTTTGACAAAACGTTTTTTAAGTTTCTTTTCGCTTTTCTATGCTTGGTCTCTCTAAGTATGG
>JBBDZA010000045.1:0-2732 GCA_040900425.1 Parcubacteria group bacterium | reverse complement strand
TGCACCGGGCGATCAAGAAAGTTTCAGAAGGAATCGAGTCTATGAAAATGAACACGGCCGTAGCTTCTATGATGATACTTGTAAATGACCTGGGGAAGAAAAGTGAAATTCATAAAGAGGAGTATGAAATATTATTAAAACTGCTTGCTCCTTTTGCTCCGCATATCACTGAAGAATTATGGAGCATGCTTGGACATAAGGATTCCGTACACACTCAATCTTGGCCTGCCTATGATCCAGGGAAAATTGAAAAAGAGGACGTAGCTATTGCCATACAAATAGATGGTAAGGTGAGGTCGAGCATTATTGTCTCTCTTGGGCAAAGCGAAGAGGAGGTCAAGACAGCTGTGTTTGCACTTCCGGAAGTGCAAAAATGGCTCAAAGGTAAAGAGCCCAAAAAGATTATTTTTGTGCCCAAGAGGATTATTAGCATCACAACTTGATGCTAAACAAGGACTGCCTTGACATGTATTTGGATGGATGATACAAATACGATAAGTTATGAGCGAGAAGATTACTTTAACCTTCAAACCAAAGGAGATTACGAGGCGGCTTTTATCAAGTTTGACCAAGCGCAGTCAAGATGTGCTTGTTAGCCGATATGGCCTCGGAGCCAAAGCTTCCCGGCTGACCCTCGACGCTATCGGCAAGAAGTATGACATCACCCGTGAACGCGTCCGCCAGATAGAAAATCACTCCCTGGCCACTATCAGGAAATCGAAGAGCTACAAAGATGCTGAGCCGGTCTTTGCCGAGCTCAAAGAAGCCATCGTCAAGCTTGGCGGCGTGGTTGCAGAAAAAGATCTTTTGAAGCATTTAAGCGATGATATCAATACCCAGAACCTTTTTCATTTTCTCTTGGTGATTGGCGAAGATTTTAAGCGGGAAAAAGAGGATGAAGAATTCAGGCATCGCTGGCACGTGGATGCGGAACTCTCCGACAAAGTTAAAAATGCTTTACGCAAAATGTACGCCAAGCTCTCCGATGATGAGCTGGTCTTCGAGGGTGATCTCATCAGTTCTTTTCTCGAGGAAGTGAAAGACCTGAATGAAAAATACAAAAATGAAGAGGTCATCAAGCGCTGGCTCTCCATTTCGCACAAAATCGGCAAAAATCCTCTCGGTGAATGGGGCCGCTCCTCTTCTTCTAACGTCAACGCCAAGGGCATGCGTGACTTCGCTTTTCTGGTCATCAGAAAACATGGTTCGCCAATACACTTCAAGGATGTGGCCAAGGCCATCACCCAGTATTTCGACAAAAAGGCCCACGTCGCGACCACTCACAACGAGCTCATCAAAGATTCTCGCTTTGTTCTCGTCGGCCGCGGACTTTATGCTCTTTCTGAATGGGGGTATATGTCGGGAGTGGTCAAGGATGTTATCAGGAAAATTTTAGATAAAGAAGGTCCTCTGCCTAAGGAGAAGATTATCGAAAAGGCTTTGAAAGAGCGCTACGTCAAAGAGAACACCATTATCGTCAATTTGCAAAACCCGAAGTATTTTAAGAAAGATTCAGCCAATCGCTACCATAACGTTTAGATTGCGTGTAGAATTAAGGTCATGATAAGTGAGCTCTATCTTCTTTTACAGGCGGATTTTTTTATAAAAGTTGGGTGGCCCATTTTAACCGCTTGGCCCGTCTGGTTACCAGTGCTTCTTATCTGGCTTTTCATGAATACCTGGCTGACCTACAAAAGGCGCGAGTGGCTCAAGAATAAAGGGAACATCCTCCTTGAGATAAAGATACCCAAAGATGTAGAGAGAACGCCGGCGGCGATGGAGATGGTCCTGGAAGGATTATGGGAAGACGTGGCCGGTACGCTTTCCGATGTCTATCTTAAGGGTGAATTGAGAGACGTCTTTTCTCTCGAGATAGTCTCCATCGGCGGCGAGGTCAAGTTCTTTATCTGGGCCTTTCCGAAGTGGAAGCACGTTATTGAAGCGCGAATTTACGGACAGTATCCTGGGGCTGAAGTCGTTGAGGTGGAAGATTATGCTTTGAAAGTGGCCTTCGACCCGGCAACGATGGCTTTGTCTGGTTTGACTACCAGGCTCGTCAAAGGGGATGCTTATCCGATTAAAACTTACATAGAATTTGAGCTTGATAAGGCGGCAGGCAAGGAGCCGGAAGAGATAGTCGACCCTCTCTCTCCCATACTAGAGTATCTCGGGACCCTCAAGCAAGGAGAACAGATGTGGACACAGATAGTCATCCAAGGCCATCGCAAAGAAGGTTTTCAAGATGCGCGTGTTTTCGTCAAGCGTGACTGGAGGGACGGCATTAAAACAGCTATCAAGGATATTATAGAAAAAGAAGCCCACATCAAACCGGAGAAAGATAAGCCCCCTTCACTTCTCGGCCTTACCGATGAGCAGAAATCGGTCATTAAGGCTATTGAACGCAACTCAGCCAAACTGGCCTTTGATGCTATGTTCCGGTTCGTGTACGTGGCTCCCAAGGAGATAGAGGTCAAACGAACGGTGGGTATTATCGGCGGTATGCGCCAGTTTGGCTCCCAAGCTCTCAATGGCATTCGACCCAACCAATTTATCCCAGGCATCAATTATCCTTGGGAAGACTTTCGTGATATTAGGAAGACAGAAAACCAAAGGACACTCCTCGAAGCTTACAAGAGGCGTTCCGTCTTCAACGTGCCCTTTAAACATGTCATGGGCAAACCGTATGTCCTCACGACCGAGGAATTGGCTACCATTTTTCATTTCCCGAGCGC
>JBBDZA010000044.1:0-19281 GCA_040900425.1 Parcubacteria group bacterium | reverse complement strand
ACCCCCGGCATCTTAGGTGTAAGCTAAGCGCTCTAACCAACTGAGCTAATCCCGCGATTAAATCTAGCCCAGTGTATAGATAAAATTGATTAATTACAAGTAAAGTGTGGATAGTAAACCCTTTAATAACTTCAATATGTATTATATACTCTACTTATGAAAATAGCTGAAAAAGAGAAGGCTCGAGGTCTAAGAAAGGAGGGAAAGTCAATTAATGAGATTATTCAAGAAACGGGTTCTTCAAAGGGAAGTGTTAGTTTGTGGGTACGTGATATTATCCTAACATCTGAACAAAAAACCAGACTTTCTCAAAAAGGCAGAACCATTGACTCCATTGAAAAACGCCGACTAAGTAGATTATCGAATAAGCAGAAAGAGAGACAGGTAATAACAGATAAAGCTATGGAGGATTTCACTTCTATTTCATTAGAAGAACTAAAATTAATAGGCATTATCCTTTATCTAGGAGAAGGGGCAAAAACTTATAAAAGCATGGTCAGATTAGCAAACAGTGACCCGGCGGTGATAAAAATAATGATGAGATTTTTTAGAGAGATTTGCCAGGTCCCTGAAAATAAATTTCGGGCTGCTATCCATACTTTTGCGCATGCTGATATAGACCAGACAGAAGTATACTGGTCTCAAATTACCGGGATACCACGCCAACAATTTTTTAAGACGTATATAAAACCGAGTGCAGCTAGTTTGCAAAAAAGATACACTTTGCCATTTGGTACCGTTGATATATATGTTTGTGATACTAAACTTTTCCTTACCATTATGGGCTGGATAGAAAAAATTAAGCTACTTGTAAATGGAAATGATTGATTTATCAAAAAATATTCTCTATGAAGACGAGGACATTATTGTTCTCGACAAACCGGCTGGACTAGTGGTGCACCCGGACGGCCGGACACAAGAGCCGAGCGTGTCGGAGTGGTTTGGTAGAAAATATTCGGGTTCAATTGATGTGGGTGAAAAATTTGGTGATATCGAACGGCCGGGAGTGGTCCACAGAATAGACAGGGAAACATCAGGCCTTCTTCTTATGGCCAAGACCAAGATAGGCCACGAGACGCTCAAAGAGCAATTCCAAAATAGGGAGATTGAAAAAATTTATCACCTCTTTGTTTATGGCAACCTACAGGATGACCAGGGCACCATCAATCTACCCATAGGTAGAAGCGCCAGTAATTTCCGCAAACGTTCGGCCGAGCGCGGAGCCAGGGGCGATAAAAGGGAAGCGGTCACCTATTTCAGGGTTATTAGGCGCTCCAGTGACAAATCCCTTACCTTTGTCGAAGCCAAGCCCAAGACAGGCAGGACGCACCAGATTCGGGTGCATTTCAAAGCCCTCCATCATCCAGTGGTCGCTGACTCGCTCTATGCGCCCCGTAAGCCGAAACTCTTAGGCTTCACTCGCTTGGCTCTCCATGCTCGGGCTATCACATTTACGACTGTTGCGGGGAAAAAAATTACCATCGAGTCAGCCTACCCGGAGGACTTTGTAAATGCGATGGACAGCCTGCATTAAGGTGTGTTAAATTGGTGTCCGTTATGAATAGAGTAATTAGCCCCGTTAACATAGAAGAAAGGCAGAACCTCGACTTACGGTCTGGAGATACCGTGCGTGTCTGGCAAAAGATTGTTGAGAAGGGTAAAACCCGCCTGCAGGCTTTTGAAGGTCTTATCTTGGCCCACAAGCATGGCACGGAAGCGGGTGCGACTTTTACCGTGAGAAACGTCTCGTCTGGAGTTGGTGTTGAAAAAATTTTCCCCCTCTACTCTCCGGTGATAGATAGGATAGAAGTGGTCAAGCGCTCCAAGGTTCGCCGCGCCAAGCTTTACCACATCCGGGAAAAGGCGGCCAAAGAAATCAGCCGTCAGATGAGGAATATCAGAATGGCGAAAGAAACCGGGTTGGAGTCCGGCGAGTCGGCGGTGGAGAAAATGGAGTAAGATTCTTAGTTCCCAGTCCGTCTTTGCCTTCGTTCAATTCGCATGTAAATCATATTTACGCCATGGCGTAAATATGGTTCTTGTATTACAGTCTACTTATGACCGGCAGAACTTTCTATTATAAAGGTGTAAGGGTGAACGCTTTCGGTTTGCCTGTCTGCGATGACAGAAAGAGCTATATAAAAAGGATTCATCGAAAGAGGAAATTTTATTACATCAACTTTCACTCGATATTTGAGAGAGACGCTCCTAAGAACCTGATAGTCATGTATGATATTCCTCATACCCAAAAGAAAGAAAGAGACTGGTTCCGCCGGCAGCTCAAAAAGTTTCATTACGCCATGATCCAAAAGAGTGTTTGGGTGGGGCCGTCACCGCTGCCGAAAGACTTTTTAGATTATGTAAAATTAGTGGGTTTGAGAAACAAGGTGAAAACGTTCAAACTGGCTAGGCCGTACCTGAATAAAAACTCTGACCTATAGACCTCGCCTATCCGCGTATATGATATTTACGCCATGGCGTAAATACTTAATTATGATGATAGTGACATTGGGTTGAAAATAATAAAAGATTCAGATAACATATGTTTGTTGAGAGCTATGCGCGGGTGTTGTAATAGTAGCCAAGCAGGATTGAGGTTCCTGTGCCCGTAAGGGCGTGGAGGTGCAAATCCTCTCCCGCGCACCATGTATTAATATGAAAATTATAGACCGGGCTTACGTTGAGGCTCATACTGAAGAAATTGCCGAGGCCATTATAAGAGGAGATATCTTTATTTATCCCACCGATACTATTTATGGCCTGGGGTGCAATGCTTTGCTAGATACTTCCGTTATAAAAATTAGAGAGATAAAGAAAAGAGACACCCGCCCGTTCTCCATAGCCGCGCCATCCAAAGAGTGGATAGAAGAGAATTGTGAGATAGATAGAAAGACAATAGATAAGTATCTACCCGGCCCCTATACTCTTTTTGTCAGAAGGGGAAATAGCAAGGTCTCTTGTGAGGTCAATTTCAAGGATGACACTATAGGTGTGCGCATACCCAAGCACTGGTTCGCTTCATTAATAAGCCAAGCCGGCGTGCCTTTCGTCAGCACCTCCGTCAATTTATCCGGAGAAAGACACATGGAGAAGCTAGAAGATGTGGAAGAGAGTATTTTGAATCAAGTGGATTATTGTGTGTACGAAGGTCAAAAGATTGGAGAGTCCAGCGAAAAGATAAAAGTGTATAATCAATAACTAGCGCATAAGTTCCAGGGGAATGAAGAATATTTTAATATGAACTTCGCTAAGCTAGAATCTCTCTACGAGAAATACGAAAGGCGGGCCTCTTCTTTTGCCCTACTGGCGGGCTTTATATTCGACAATCTGACTTTAAAGAGGATTGATCTCCTTTTTGAAAATCTGATCATGCTCTCCTACCTCGTCATCTCCGGCGGAGGCATCGCTCTTCTTAATTATTTTCACGAATATCCTCCGCAAAGAAGCTTCTTGGCCAGGGTGGAAAATCTTCTGCCGCTCTTCATCCAGTTTACCTTCGGCGGCTTATTCAGCGCCTTCTTCATTTTCTACTACCGCGGAGGGGCTTTCTCCTCAAGCTGGCCTTTCATGGTCATTCTCCTTTTCCTTCTCGTGGGGAATGAATTTTTTCGGAACTATTACCGCAGGCTCGTGTTCCAGGTATCGATCTATTTTCTGGCCATCTTTTCTTTCTTCATCTTCTTTGTTCCGGTCGTTCTCAAGAGCATGGGAGCGGGCATTTTCCTCTTGAGCGGCGCGGTGAGCCTTCTTTCTATGTATCTTTTCTCTCGGGCTCTTTTAAAATTTGTGCCCAGGCGCTATGAGGACCATAAAATACATCTCCGAAACTCGGTCCTAATCATCTTTGTAACCATTAACGCTTTATATTTCCTTAACCTCATTCCTCCCATCCCGCTATCTCTTAAGGAAGGAGGAGTTTACCATTCGGTAGAGAGGTCAGCGGGAAATTACACCGTGCTTGGGGAAAAGAAGAAGTGGCACGAGAAGTTATTGTTCTTTATGCCTGAAACAGTGAGCCTAAAACCAGGCGCACCTCTATATGTTTTCAGTTCCGTGTTTGCTCCGACAGACCTCAACACAAGGATAATCCATGACTGGCAGTATTATGACTATGGCGTCAAGGAATGGGCGAGCGCGAGCAAAGTCACTTTCGCCATTACCGGAGGCAGGGTGGAAGGTTATCGCGGATTCTCAAGAAAAGAGAATCTCTCCGAAGGCAAATGGCGGGTTGATGTTAAGACAGAAAGAAACCAGATTATAGGGAGAGTGAGATTTAATATAGAACCGAGAACTGGCGAAGTGGAACTAGAAGAGAAGGTTTTTTAAATTACCAATTGAGACTGCCTCCGACCTGGTACTCCGTGACGCGGGTTTCAAAGAAATTCTTTTCTTTGGAAAGGTCAATAGCCTCGCTCATCCAAGGGAAAGGATTGGTGACGTTGAATTGTGCCGGCAAGCCCACGCGGGCTAGACGCCTGTCAGCAATGTGCTCGATATATTGTTTGAAGCCTTGGGCGTTCATGCCGAAAATGCCGGTAGGGAAGACTTCTTGGGCAAAGGTGTATTCTAGTGTGGTAGCTTGCCGTACCAGGTCGATGATTCTTTGTTCAAAATCTTTGGTCCAGAGTTCCGGCTGTTCCTTTTTAACGGTATTAATAATTTCGATGCCAAAGTTAAGGTGCATGGACTCATCACGCATGATGTACTGGATTTGTTCTGCCGAACCGGTCAATTTGTGTTGGCGTTGGAATCCGAACATGACCGCAAACGAACTATAGAAGAAGATGCCTTCCAGAATTAAGGAAAAGACGCACCAGTTCTCAAGAAACTTCTGGTCACTCTCAAACGTGCCGGTCTTGAAGTCCCCGTTAAAGATGCCGTCATTGAAACCAAGGATGAATGCGTCTTTGTTGTAAATGGCATCCACTTCTCGGTACATATTAAAAATCTTGCTCTCGTCCATGCCGAGGCTCTCAACAATATATTGGTAGGCGTGTGTGTGGATAGCCTCTTCATACCCCTGGCGCAAGAGATACATACGCACTTCCGGGCTAGTAACGTGCTTGTAAAAGCCGATGACAATGTTATTGGCCGCAATCGAATCGGCTGTGGTAAAAAAGCCCAGAACCGTTTCAAAGGCCTGGCGTTCATCGGCTGTGAGAACCGTTTTCGACTTCCACTGCTCGATATCCAGTTGCATGGATATCTCGGTTGGCAGCCAGTGGTTGGCATTAGCTTTATTGTAATAATCCCAGGCGAATTTATGTTTTATGGGGTAGAGCTGGACGACATCAGCATCTCCACCGTTAATAATGCGGCGTTTGTTGACATCTATGCGCTCACTGGTTTTTTGGATAGGCATAAAGTATTTTATTCGCAGGCTTCACAAATCGCGTCTTGCGCTACGTACAAGTTGTGCTTTGTGGCCACTGGAGAAGGCCTTTCTTTCTCGGCCATGACAGCAGAGATTATTGGTTCGGGACGGGGCTGTTCTATCATAGACGGCTCCGGGACCCTCTCTGTGACAGTTTCTCTCTTGCTAACATTGCGGGTGTGTGTAGAGCCGTACTCACCAGTGTCCACGGTCGATTTCTCTGCCTGGGAGGCCGCTTGAGTGCGTAGGTAATAAGTAGTCTTCAGCCCCAATTGCCACGCATACATATAGAGATTGGAAAGCTCTTCTCCGGACGAACCGTGGAAGAAAATGTTGACTGACTGGCTCTGGTCTATCCACTTACCGCGATAAGCAGCCGCCTTAAGTATCCAATGCATGTCTATTTCAAATGTTTCTTTATACTTGGCCTTAATGTTTTCCGGAATTTCAGGAATGTCGGCCACTGAACCGTCGTGATATTTCAGTTTATCGAGCATTTTTTCGCTCCAAAGATTTAACTCTTTGAGATTGTTGATTAGAAATGGATTGACCACGGTAAAGTCGCCGCTGATGTTTGATTTCACATAAATGTTTTTATACATGGGCTCAATGGTGGGCGTACAGCCAACGATGGTCGAAGTAGAGGCTGTTGGAGCGATGGCCATAGTATTGGAATTGCGCATGCCATGGAGTTTGACGAGCTCGCGCACAGCACTCCAATCAAGCGCTCCTTCGCGAGTGACTAAAATTTCTTCCCCACGCTCCTCTTCGAGGAGAGCGATAGTGTCGACAGGGAAGAGGCCACGATCCCACTTGGAGCCTTTGAAGCTTGGATAAGTGCCGCGCTCCTGGGCGAGCAGGGCAGAGGTCACTATGGCGTGATAGGCAATAAGTTCCTGACACTCGTCGGCAAATTGCACACATTTTTCGGAATCAAAGGCAATGTCCAGTTCATAAAGCGCGTCTTGGAAGCCGCCCACTCCGAGTCCCACTGGACGGTGTCTCATGTTGGAATTCTGGGCTTCGATTGTAGGATAGAAATTCAAATCAATAACATTGTCGAGCATGCGCATGGCAATCGAGACTGTCTCCTCGATTTTCTGGCGATCAAGCATTCCTCCGAGAGTGTGTTGGGAGAGATTAACCCAGCCAAGGTTACAGACTGCCGTCTCCGTAGCCGAAGTGTTGAGGGTGATTTCCGTGCAGAGGTTCGAGCTGTGCACGATACCCTCGTGGTCTTGAGGAGAGCGGATATTTGACGGGTCTTTAAACGTCACCCACGGGTGACCTGTTTCGAAGAGCATGGAAAGAATTTTTTTCCAGAGTGCGCGCGCCTTGATGCGTTTGAATAGGGTAATCTCTCCGCGGTCTGCCTTAGCCTCGTAGTTTTCATAGAGCTCGTCGAACTTTCGACCATAGTTCTGGTGGAGTTCCGGAGTCTCGTCCGGAGAGAAAAGGGTCCACTCTCTGTCGTCACGCACCCGTTTCATAAAGAGGTCTGGAATCCAGTTGGCCGTATTCATGTCTGGCGTGCGGCGGCGTTCATCGCCGGTGTTTTTGCGCAGTTCCAGGAAATCCTCGATATCGTAGTGCCAGGTTTCCAGGTAGACACAGGTGGCTCCCCGGCGACGACCGCTTCTGTTGATGGCTACCGTGACATCATTGGCGATTTTGAGGAAAGGAATGACGCCTTGGCTCGAGATACCAGCTTTCTTGATAAGGGCGCCCGTACCGCGCAGATTAGACCAACTGGTCCCGATGCCGCCGGCCCACTTGGAGAGCTGGGCGTTGTCGCCATAGACTTTGAAAATGTGTTCCAGGTCGTCTTCGACCACGTTGAGATAGCAGGAAGAGAGCTGTGGACGTGGCATACCGGAATGGAAGAGGGTCGGTGTGGACGGGACGAAGCGGAAAGTGGATATCATTTCATAAAACTCAATAGCCCGGTCCTCTTTTTTACTTTCGTTGAGAGCCACGCCCATGGCTACCCTCATCCAGAAGAATTGGAGTGTTTCGAGGGTCTCTTTAGTCTGCGGCTCTTTTATAAGATAGCGTTCGTTTAAGGTTTCGGCACCAAGATACTGAAATAAATCATCACGTTCGGGACGTAGAGCATCCGAGAGTTTCTTGAAATCAAACGCAAGCATTTGTTCGTCTAGTTTTTTGAGTGTGACCGCTTTTTTTACATTTGTTTCGAAGGTCGCCCGGTACTGTTCATCAAGTCGAGCGTAATCTATAGTGTCAGCTCCGATGGCTTCTCTGTTAAGTTCGTTCACAAGTAAACGGGCTGCCAGGCGCGAGTAGGCCATATCTTTTTCAATCATCGAACGGATGACCATGATGATGGAGCGGGAAACATCGCTCGTTTTAATGCCGTCGTAAATTTCTGTCTGGCATTGGTTGGCGATTTCTTCCAGGTTAATTTCCTTCTCGATACCTTTGGTTTGGTGCATGATAGCTGTCCTCACTTTCTCAAGTGAGAAAGGCTCTGCGGTCCCGTCCCGCTTGGTAACCACGAGAGTACCCTCCTCAATCTTTTCGAGTACTTTGGCAGTGCGGACCTTGGTATGTTCAAAACGGTAAAGAATGAAATGCTTGGCCATATCAAAATAACCACGTTCCATGATGACAAGTTCCACTATGTCCTGAACTTGTTCAACAGTGGGAACGTATTCGACGTCACTTCTCTCAGAAATTTTGGCCACCACGCGATTGGTCATCTGTTCTAGAGCACTCTCCTCAATCGGTACTTCTTGAGCCGCAAAAGCTTTTCTCATCACGTTTGTGATCTTCTGTTCGTCAAATGGCACTAGGTCCCCGGTTCGTTTTTTGATAGTTTTTGGTGTCGGCATAGACAAAATTGTTTGTCTATCTTAACACAGGGAATCGATATGGATAATGCATAGGAAACAATTCTACAGAGAGGTCAACACTCTCTCGGTCCATCGAAAAAGTGGGTGGTGGGAAATTAAGGAAATTAGGGCGATTTTGTGTTAAAAATAGGGCCAGAGGCTATAATAGCCTCGATGGTGGCTATAGTTTAATGGTAAAACTCTGACCTGTGGCGTCAGAAACGAGAGTTCGATTCTCTCTAGTCACCCCAAAATAATGAAGCAAAGCGAATCACACTCCACAGGATTTTCCTATGTGGTAGAATGTTCTTATGTCAGAGCGTAAACAATTATTTGCTCCCTGCGAGTATTATCATCTTTACAACAGAGGAGTAGAGAAAAGAAAAATTTTTCTAGATAAACAAGATTACAAGCACTTCTTGCGTTTGATGTATCTCTGTAATTCCAAACGAAGCATTATACTAAGAGATATAGGTAAAAATTTTGATCGAGGAGAGATCATTGTGGAAATAGGCGCATACTGTCTGATGCCAAATCATTTTCATATTCTGGTTCGCGAAAAGATAGAGGGAGGAATTTCGACCTATATGAGAAAATTGCTCACGGCTTACTCGATGTATTTTAACAAGAAGTATAAAAGGACTGGTACTCTTTACGAAAATACTTTTAAATCGACTCACTGTAGTAGGGATACTTATCTAAAATATTTATACGCCTACATACACTTGAATCCAGCTAAGTTAGTAGACAAAAACTGGAGAAATAATAAAAGAAGGAACGTACAGTATCTCGCTAACTATGCCTTCGCTTATCCTTATTCGAGCATGTACGAGTATTTGGGTCACAATTACATTATTGATCCTGCTAATTTTCCCAGATATTACTTAAGTCCCCATGATCATAAAAGAGAGTTATTTGAATGGCTTGCAAATACCCCATAGGAAAATCCTGTGGGGTGAGTAAGGTAAGATCATGATCACTCTTTTGAAAAGAATATTACTAATATTCATCATCGCTTTTGTTTTGAATGCAGTCTGGGAGAATCTGCATTCGCTTCTCTACGACAACTATATGGGAGGGGAGATCACGCAATTTATTCTCCTAAGAGCCACCTTGGCGGATGCGATCATGATTACAGTGATCACTCTGCCCTTCATATTTATTTCATCTTTGAAAAGGCTAAGCTGGGTAATAGTTTTTATGGGCTTAGGGCTTGCCGTTGGTATTGAATGGTACGCCCTTTCTACCGGCAGATGGGCCTACAATTCTTACATGCCTATCATTCCGCTTCTTTCTGTTGGTTTAACCCCTACCATCCAGCTCGGTTTACTAGGATTCCTTTCTTTCAAAATTGAGGAACGTTTCTCATAAGCTCATTTGGTATGACTGTTATAATGAAAAGATGAAATTTGAGCTGATCGCCTTTGACATTGACGGGACACTGACTCGGAGCAAACAAGCGCTTGAGCAGGACTTGGCAGATCTAATCTGTCAACTACTTGAAAAATACAAAGTAGCCATTATCTCCGGAGCATCATACAAGCAATTCGAGTGGCAAATTTTATCTGGTCTAAATTGTGATGTTGCAAGACTTGGGAATCTGTATCTTCTGCCGGTAGATGGCACCCTCTTTTGTCAATATGAGAATGATTGGAAATGCGAGGAAGACGCTCCGCTCTCTGAAGAAGAGAAGAAGTATATTAGAGAAGCTTTTGAAAATATTTTTGAAAAATCTGGATTAGACAAACCGGATAAAATTTATGGAGAACTGGTAGAAGACAGAAGTGCCCAACTCAATTTCTCCGCTCTGGGACAAGATGCCCCTGTAGAGCTTAAAGAGAAGTGGGATCCGGATAACAAGAAGCGCAGGAAAATGATAGAAGTAATTGCGCCGGTTCTTCCCGGCTACTCCATGCACATTGGCGGTACCACCTCCATAGAAATTACCAAAGTTGGCGTAGACAAGGCTTACGGAATAAAAAAGCTCATCAAGATGAGCGGCATTCCTAAAGAGAAGATACTCTATGTTGGCGACAGATTGTTCAAGGGTGGCAACGACGAGCCGGTGCTCACTTTGGGTGTAGAATGCCGGGCAGTTAAAAATCCAGAGGAGACAAAGAAAGTTATTCTCGAACTTTTTAAATAGAAACAATGCTATAATTCCACTGCCGTGTCTAAGGTAAAAAAGAAAACCCAAAAGTTACCAAAGAAAACAACTAAACAAAAAGGAAGGAAGAGAGCCGTCAAAAAAGCGGAAAAGAGGAAGCCCGGAACCCTCGATCTCAAGAGATCCAAGCATAATCCGATTATGAGTCCGGCCTCCGACTCTTACTGGGAGTCAGAGGCAGTCTTCAATCCTGGGGCGGTCATGAGCGGGAGGCGGGTCCATCTTTTTTACCGCGCTTTAGGCCCTGACGGTATTTCTCGCATCGGTTACGCTTCGAGCAAGGACGGTCTTAATTTTGACAAGCGGTATCCACATCCGGTTTACATGCCGGAGATCACACCCGGCCAAGCCAAACACGCCTCTTTCACGTCGCCGGCCAGACTCGCTTATGACAGAGCGCTCTATGCTTCCGGTGGTGGCTGGGGCGGTTGCGAAGACCCGAGAGCGGTCAAGATTGACGACCGGATTTATCTGACATTCAATATGTTCAATGGCTGGCATTCAATCCGGGTCGGACTGACTTCTATTGACGAGGCGGATCTTGAAAATGGTCGATGGCAGTGGCGCAAGTTCAACTACCTTTCCCCGCTAAACGGGCGCCACAAGAACTGGGTACTTTTTCCAGAAAAGATAGAAGGCAAGTACGCCCTACTTCACAATATCTACGATACCGATCCATCTCGAGTACGAGTGGAATACATTGATGATATTGAGGGGGTCATCCTGCCATTTGAGAGTCCGGATCCGCATCTTTTGCCGGATCGGGAACTTGCTTGGCACAACCGCACTAGGAGTGTCGGTCCGCCTCCTCTTAAGACTCGCTATGGCTGGCTCCTTTTCTATCATGCTATGGATAAGAATGACCCGGGTCGCTATAAACTCGGCGCGCTAATTCTTGATTTAAAAGATCCGAGAAAAATTCTCTACCGTTCAAGTTATCCGATCCTAGAACCTGACGAGTGGTACGAGAACGACTGGAAACCAGGCATAATTTACGCTTCCGGAGCAATAGTTAAAGACGGCACCCTCTTTATCTATTACGGCGGCGGCGATAAACATATTGGCGTAGCTTATACTAATCTTGACGAATTTGTGCATAAGCTCATGAGAAACGAACATGCCGTTTTTTCCAAAAATTCTGCTCTAGTAGCATAGATATATATGTTTGTAGTCAAAAGATCACAGGAAAATCCGATTCTGGGACCAGACAGAAATCATCATTGGGAAGCGTTAGCCACTTTCAATATGTCTCCTGTCAAGCATGGTGCGAAAATTCACGGCCTGTATCGAGCTATATCCAACAAAGATACACTAGGGACTCCGGATCAAATATCCACTATCGGCATTTCTAAAACCGCCGACGGCCTGCATTTCAAAGATAGAGAACAGTTTATCGTACCGGAAGCAGAGTGGGAAAAATTTGGCTGTGAAGACCCGCGAGTAACATTTTTTGAAGGTCGCTTCTATATTTTTTACACGGCACTTTCTAGATTTCCTTTTCAAGCAGATGGTATCAAAGTGGCTGTGGCTATAAGCAGCGATTTAAAGAGAGTGGAGGAGAGGCATTTGGTCACTCCTTTTAACGCCAAAGCCATGGCGCTTTTCCCGGAGAGAGTAGATGGCAAGGTTACAGCAATTTTCAGTGCGCATACTGATAGTCCGCCGCCCAAAATGTCTATTGTCCAGGCAGATAAAATTGAAGATTTCTGGTCAGGAGCCTTCTGGGAAAAATGGCACGCCGAGATAGACAAACACACTCTCGAACCTCGCCGTAGCGAGGAAGATCATGTTGAAGTGGGAGCTGTTCCCATAAAAACTCGTTATGGTTGGCTCCTTATCTACTCGTACATTGAACATTATTTTTCCCATGACTCAAGACCTCAATTTGGAATTGAAGCTATCCTCCTTGATTTAAAAGATCCCCAAAAAATTATTGGCCGGACTAAAGGTCCCATGATAGTGCCGGAGGAGTCTTATGAGTTCTCCGGCCATGTTCCAAATGTCATTTTCCCATCTGGTGCATTAGTTGAAGATGAGACTCTGAAAATTTATTATGGGGCGTCTGACACCACTGTTTGCGTAGCTTCTGTTAATCTTCTTGACCTTATCTCCAGTATTTCAGACGAAACCAGAGAACGATGGAACTTTAAACGATTTGATGGCAATCCGGTAATAATACCGAATCCCAATCATGGCTGGGAATCGAAGGCGACATTTAATCCTGCGGCCATTGAGCTCAAGAAAGACGTCCATATTCTTTATCGAGCCTTATCTACTGATAATACTTCGACCATTGGTTATGCCGTGAGCTATGACGGTTTAAGAATAAACGAACGCTTAAGTGAACCGGTCTATATACCCCGAGAAGATTTTGAAATCAAAAAGATAGAAGGAGCGAATTCCGGGTGTGAAGACCCACGTCTGAGTAAGATCGGAGATAAATTGTATATGTGCTATACCGCCTTCGATGGTATTGGTCCGCCGCGAGTAGCCGTCTCTTCTATTAAAGAAAAAGATTTTCTTTCCCGTCGTTGGCATTGGTCGAAACCGGAAATTATCACTCCCAAGGATGTTGATGACAAAGATACTTGTATTTTACCTCGGAAGATTGGAGGGCAGTATCTCGTCCTGCATCGTATAGGCACTGACATTTGCGCTGATTTTATAAAGTCACTTGATTTCAAAAAGGAAAGAGTCAATAAATGCATTCGTGTTTTCGGTCCGAGGCGGGGTATGTGGGATAGTGCTAAGGTCGGTATTACGGCTCCTCCCGTCCTTACTAAAAAGGGCTGGCTCCTACTTTACCACGCGGTATCGGAGCGTCATCATACTTATCGCATCGGAGCGGTATTACTTGACCCCCAAGACCCTACGATAGTTTTGGCACGTTCGGCTGATCCGATATTTGAACCTGAAACTCAATATGAAAAAGAGGGGATTGTTAATAACGTGGTTTTCCCTTGCGGCTCGATAGTGCGCGATAAACTGATCTATATTTACTACGGTGGCGCGGACAAAGTGATTGGTGTAGCTACAATGGAACTTGATATCCTTACGAATGCTTTAACGAGAGCGATGAATTATTAAGCGGTTCATACTGTATGTTAAACTTATAGCATGATGTTTCCGGACTGGGCAAAAAATATTCTATTTCTTTTAGTCTACATGATTTCGGGGCTTGTGCTCGTCATTATTATCGAGGGTCTGATTTCCGGGACGGAGCTCACTCCTCTTAACACCGTCATCGAGCAGGCTGTTGTTCACATGCGTACGCCCTTCTTGACTACCCTCATGGTCATGGTGACCAGAATGGGCGACCCTTTTATTCTGGCATCATCCTCTGCCCTAATTGCAGCTCTGCTTGCTATGCATGGACGACACTATGATGCCGCCGTTTTTATCACGGCTCTAATTGTGACTGTCATCTCGCTTTCGGTGCTTAAAAATACTTTCCAGATTGTCAGGCCGGTTTCAGACATTTACCAGACTGATGGATGGAGCTTCCCCTCCGGTCATGCCACAGTGGCTACGGCTTTCTTTTTCATGCTGGCTCATGCCTTTTTCAGCCGGATGAAGACCGCCGCGAGCAAAACCCTGCTTATAACAGGCTCTATCGCCGCGGCCTGTCTCATCTATTTTTCCAGGCTCTACCTAGGGGCGCACTTGACTCTCGACATCTTGGCAGGTATTGCTCTGGGGCTCTTGTCTGTGAGCTTCACGGTGCTTATCTTTAGCGTTTTTATCGGAGACAGGCGTTCTTTGAGAAATATAATCAGGTAGTGATATACTGTTTTTATAACTCAAAATAATAAAGATGAATACAAATACAGAAGAGGTCAGGAAAATTTTAAAGTGGGTGTGGATAGTGCTCGTGGTGCTCGCTATTTTCCTCGCCGCACAGGCCCTGGGAGCCATAAAAGATTTGCGCAGTGTTAACCCGATGTACAATTCTATTTCAGTATCGGGTGAAGGCGAAGCGGTTTCCGTGCCTGACGTTGCCACCTTTTCCTTTACAGTTTCAGCCGATGCCAGAGTGGCGAGCGGCGCCCAAAGTAGAGTGACGGAAAAGATGAATGTCATTTTAGCTAGTCTTAAAAATCTTGGCATTGAGGAAAAAGACATCAATACCACCGATTATTCTCTCTGGCCTAAATATACTTACGAAGTGGCGCCGGCCATATACCCTCCATTTCCCGGAAAACAGGTACAGGATGGTTATACCGCAAGCCACCATGTTTCTATAAAAGTGAGAGACACCGAGATGGTTGGCGAGGCGCTTGCTGTAGCGGGAGAGAATGGCGCCACCGGTCTCTCGAGCATCTCCTTTACCGTCGATGATCCGGACAAGATAATAGAGGAAGCTCGCGCCGAAGCTATTGCCGATGCAAGAGAAAAGGCCAGAGAGTTGGCTCGCGAATTGGGAGTCCGGCTAGTGAGGATAGTGAGCTTCTATGAAAATAATGCTGGCGGGCCTATGCCTTACTATGCCGAAGGTCTAGGGATGGATATGACCCGATCTTCAACTGCTCCGGCGCCTACTATCCCGATAGGGGAGAACAAAGTGAAGGTCAATGTGACAGTAGAGTACGAAATAAGATAGCGACAGAGTTGACGCCGAGGTGCCGACTGTAGTATGGTTAAAAGACGCCCGGAAGGGTGTTTTTATAACCAGCCTCCGCTAAAGCTACGGCGAAACAAGCCAAAATCATGAACAGATTAATCAATTACATCAAAGACACCCGCGGGGAACTGCAACATGTTTCCTGGCCGACACGCAGGCAGGCGGTCATCTTTACCGTGGTGGTTGTTATCATCTCGGTTCTCGTCTCTATCTTTCTCGGTTTTCTTGATTATGTCTTTTCTCTAGTTCTCCAGAAGTTTATTCTTTAGTTCGACTATGCTCATTCGATAAACTCACCATAAATCACTACAAGTCATATGGCTAAACAAAAGATTTCCGAAGGTCGAAGCTGGTACGTGGTGCACACCTACGCCGGGTATGAAAATGCCGTGATGCGTAACCTTAAACAGCGCATCGAGTCACTTGGCATGGAGGACAAAATTTTCAATGTTATCGTCCCGACTGAAAAGAAAATCAAAATCAAAGGCGGCAAGCGAGTGGAAGAAGAAGAAAAAATTTATCCCGGCTATATTTTGGTGGACATGATCGTGACGGATGATTCCTGGTATGTCGTCCGTAACACTCCTAGAGTGACCGGTTTCGTCGGTTCTGGGGTTTATCCTGTACCGATTGATAAATCAGAGGTCGAGGCTCTCTTTGCCAGAATGTCTGCCGACAAAGTCACTCACACCATTAACCTTATTGAAAATGATGCCGTAGTTATTGTTGACGGTCCGTTTAAGGAGCTCGAAGGTAAAGTCTCCGAGATTGATGAAGAGCGCGGCAAGGTTAAGGTTCTCGTCAATATGTTTGGTCGAGAAACTCCAGTCGAACTAGACTTTCTTCAGGTGAAGAAAGTCTAGTTCGACTGCTTAAAATCTCCTTATTAGAGCCATAAAACATGGCCAAGAAAGTACTTGACTTTTTAACACGTCTGTGCTATACTTAAAAAAGAGAGTTAATCCATAAGCCCTTAGCCGCAAGGCAAGGCAGGATAAGGAGACTACCCATGAAGACCCCTGTGAAGGCGCTTCTCACCGTTCTCCGCGTGGCTCAGCTGGCCGTTCACGCCGTGACCTCGAAGCAGTATTTCGAGGAGGCAGGGGCGAAGTGGTTCGGCTCAAACTTCGAAGACCAGTTCTTCGGTCTCGAAGTTCCGCCGGTCCAGAACGGCGAGCTCGCTGTCCACCGGCTCGAGGAGCCCTCGTTCGACGAGTCTATCCTCGCCGCACTCGGTGACAAGGCCGAAATCTCGGTCTCCGAGTTCAAGGCGTTCCTCGCCAAGAACCGCGAGAGCCGAGAGTGGTTCATTTTCTACCTTCGTGGTAAGGATGGAAACCTCTCGGCCGTGGGTGCGTTCTGGAACGCCGGCAACGGCTGGAACGTCAACGCCAACTCGGTGACGAATCCGAACAAGTGGAACGCTGGCAACCAGGTGGTTTCCCGAAACTATAAATTTTCTTCCCGGTTCAGAGCCGGGGAGTTTTTACTCAGGCTCTTTTTCCAGCCGCCCAGTTCGCGCCCCATGGATTCAAGCTTTTCAAATAACTCTGTATATTGTTTAGCGGTCAGTAGTTTATTTTCCCAAGAAATTTCTAAAAAGAGATTGTCCATCTTTTCTCCTATGCCGAAACGCTCGGGCTTGGGAAATTTTCGGTATAGGCTTAGCCAAGTTGTATAGATGGCCTTCACGGCGGTTACCATGCCTTCAACATCTCTGATCCCAAACCACGCAACATCCATAAAGCCAGTGTCCGCGATCGACTGCTCCACCACGCTATCTACAGAGTACTCTACTCATTCTTCGACAAGAAATTCATCTCCGACTCCTACTCATGCCGATTAAACAAAGGCACTCATAAAGCCATGGAGAGGTTCAAGATCTTTGCCTACAAAGTATCCAAGAACAACACCAAACAATGCTGGATATTGAAGTGCGACATCAAGAAATTTTTTGCCTCGATTGACCACACTGTCTTGAAGAATATTTTAGAGAGATATATAAAAGATAAAGATATTCTATGGCTACTATTTCAGATAATAGATAGTTTTGAAACTAGCACAGGCCGAGGTCTGCCTCTCGGCAACCTCACCTCCCAACTCCTGGTAAACATCTATATGAATGAGTTTGACCAATTTGTGAAGCATAAGCTTAAAGTTAAGTACTACATCAGATATGCAGACGATTTTGTCATCCTGCATCAGAGCAAAGACCACCTAACATATTTACGCCATGGCGTAAATATGTTTCTGGAAGAAAAACTCAAGTTGTCGCTTTATCCTGACAAAGTTTTCATCAAAACCCTTTCTTCCGGAGTCGACTTCCTCGGCTGGGTGCATTTCCCGCATCACAGAATATTGAGAACGGTGACGAAACGCAGAATGTTGAAAAATTTGTCCGGAAACACTTCGGATGAGACGAGAGTTTCGTATTTGGGTATGTTGAAGCATGGAAATACCTATAAAATACAGAAACAGATTGATGCTTGAAATTTGTTATCTTAGCTGGTAATCTATCCGAACAATGGCAAAGAAAGTAGTTAAAGTATTGAAGCTTCAGATCCCAGGCGGCCAAGCGGTGCCTGGCCAACAGCTCGGACCAGTCCTCGGCTCTGCCGGTATTCCTATTGGCGAATTCGTCAAGCGTTTTAATGAGGAAACTAAAGCCCGCGTGGGAGAGACTGTGCCTACAGTAGTCGAGATCCACGATGACAAGACTTACACTCTCACTTTCAAAACCGAACCTGCTTCAGCGCTCATTCTCAAAGCTTTGGGCAAAGAAAAAGGTTCCGGTACCAACACCACCTCTAAAATCGGCACTCTGACCAAGACCCAGCTCAAAGAAATAGCCGAAAAGAAAATGTCGGATCTGAATGCCAACGACATTGACGCTGCTTCCAAGATTATCGCCGGCACTGCTCGCTCGATGGGCGTGGACGTGAAGTAATAGACGTCCACGAGCCGGAGGCTGTCGAGCCGAGGCGGGCCCGCGCAATTTTTCAGCAGAAAAATATGTGTGGGTGGATGTAAAGTAAGATATTATTCTATTTCTCCAGTATTAGGTAGGAATATTTTAGCCCTTCAAATTCTTTAGCCTCTTCTGAGATTTTTTTGGTAAATATTTTTGAATATTGGGGAAAGAAAGTGTCACCCTCTACTTTCTTGTCTATGACGGTCAAATACAGACGGTCCGTCAGAGGCAGGGCCTCTTTGTAAATTTCACCACCGCCGACTACAAAGATTTCTTCGCTACCAGGCGCTGATTTCGCTTGGGCTAGAGCTTGTTCAAGGCTTGTGGTAACTACGGCTCCCGGAGCAGAGTATGAATTGTCTCTCGTAATGACAAAGTTGGCTCGACCGGGGAGTGGCCTGAATTTCTCCGGTATTGATTCCCAGGTCTTCCTCCCCATCACCACTGGGTGGCCCATAGTTATCTTCTTGAACCGGAGATGATCGTCGGGGATTTCCCAAATTAGGTCATTGGCCTTGCCTATAACCATATTTTTGGAGTGGGCAACTATGATACTAATGCGAGGTTTTGTCATCTTTGGCATATATTTAACCTTATCATATACTTTAGCTTGCTAAGATAGAGAAGCGAAATGTCCAACCAATACGAAATAGAAATTAAAAGCCTTCTCGGCACCTCGGAGAGAGCAGCCTCGCTCAAGGAAAAAATTGGCAAGAAGGGTGGTGTGCTTCTCAAGAGCAACAAACAACTCAATCATTATTTTGTTATAAGTGATGTCAATAAGTTCAAAGAAAAACTAACTTCGTGCCTCAAGGAAGAAGATAAAGCTTCGTTCGCTAAGATATTGGAAGAGGGTAGTAATTTTTCAGTCCGGACCCGTGATACGGATGGAAAGGTGCTATTGGTAGTCAAAGCTTCTATTGGCGACGATTCGAGTTCTAATGGCGTTTCGCGCATGGAGTTTGAATCGGAAATGGAAATGCTTCTGGATGATTTGGACAAGCTTCTGCTCGATGCCGGCCTCGAATACCAGGCCAAATGGTCCCGTGATCGGGAAGAATACAAGTTGGAGAATGCCAACATCTGCCTCGATAGGAATGCCGGGTACGGGTACCTGGCTGAATTTGAAAAGGTAGTGGCTGATCGGGCGGTAGCGGAAGCGGTAAAGGTGGAACTTCTCAGTCTCATGGAGGACTTCGAGGTTGAAGAACTGCCGCAGGATCGCCTGGAAAGGATGTTTGCGTATTACAACGAGCATTGGCGCGATTATTACGGAACGGATAAGATATTCACCAT